>JASFRE010000084.1:0-11574 GCA_050115055.1 Candidatus Eiseniibacteriota bacterium
GCCATCTCGCTGGCGGTGGCAGGGATCGGCATCATGAACGTCATGCTGGTGTCGGTGTCGGAGCGGCGGGGCGAGATCGGGCTCCTGAAGGCGCTGGGAGCCCGGCGCCGCCAGATCCTCGTGCTCTTCCTGGCCGAGGCGGTGGCGCTGGCCGGGGCCGGGGCGGTGGCCGGCGTGCTGCTCGGGCTGGTCGCCATCCAGGTCGGGGTCGCCCTCTTCCCCGACTTCCCGGCCGCGCCCAGCCTGACCTGGATCGGCGTCGTGGTGGCGCTCTGCCTGGTGACCGGGGCCGGCATGGGCATCCTGCCGGCCCGGCGCGCGGCGGCGCTCGACCCGAGCGAGAGCCTGCGGCACGGGCAGGTGTGAGCGAGCGATCGAGGGAGGCGATGACCGGCAGCGGAGATCGTGACGCCTCGTTCGACGACGCGGCGGCGGTTGGTGGAGGTGGTGCCGTTCGACGACTGGCGCATCCATGCCGCACCCCTGATGCAAGCCTGCCGCACCGGCGGCCGGTCGGACCTGGTCCCGGCCTTCGCGCGCGCACCTTGTCTGCTGTCGCTCACGTCGGCGCCGGCTCCGGCCGCCGCGCCGACGGCCGCGCAGCGGGCTGCTACGCGTCGCACGGCGCCCCCGGTCTCCATGCCCAGCACTTGTGCATGGTCGGGAGTCCGGCCACAAGATCTTGCACGTCTGACTCGTTTCTGACCGGCAAACCTGGCGGCCCACGGCCGGTCCAGGGCCGATCCGCGGCCGGCTGGCCGCGTACATAGTGTCCACCGTCACTCATTTCTCGCGATTCAGTAATTCGAGGATTGGCACAGCAATTGATAGCGCGAGTGATACCGCGGTTCGGAATGACGTGCGTTTTCTGTTGACACGTCATCCGATCAGCGTCCTAATTCGCGCTTTGAAGCACATGTGGGTGGCCCTTCCGGCGAGTCGAGTCGTGTACGTCGGGACCGTGCCCCGGCACCCTCGGACCGATCAGGAGCATCGTTCTCCGTCCGCGGTTCTCTGGTTCTCCAGGAAGGAGTCAATCATGAACTGGAATCAGCGCAGTCTGGCGCTCGTCGCCCTGCTGATGCTGTGCACGATGGTGGTTTCCGGTACTGCCGAGGGCGCGCGACGCTCGGGCCTTGCGGGTAATCTCCTCATCAAGGATGCCGACGACGTCTTCTTCTTCCCTCAGTACAACTTGCACTATGTCGATCAGTTCACGATCGACATGGGCTCGGATGCGAACAGCGGCAGCGGGACCTTCATCTTCGGGACCGATACCTGGGCGCTCAACCTGAGCACCCACCGGAGCGACTTCCTCGGTGGCATCGTCAACGCCTACTGGAACGGCACCGATCGCGGCATTTTCAGCCCGATGTACTCGCCGAACTTCGCCGGCGCCACGGGCACCGGCCCCGCGGCCCAGAATCCGATGGCGTTCCAGTGGTTCGATGTCGGCTTCGCGACGACGCTCGGCGCCACGCCGTTCGGCCTTCGTATCTCGAGCGGCATCGACACCGACAAGGTCGAGAACAGCACGACGACCGAGCGCTCGGCGAGCGCCTTCTCGATCCAGGCCGGCGCGACCATGGCCGACGCCTGGGACCTGGGGGCCGAGGTGACGTTCGGCAACAGCGATGACAAGGACTCGGCGGCGCCCGGCAACGATCTGAGCGGCGACGTGTTCCTGTTCGCTGCCGGCGTGCGCGGCTACATGGAGGCCGCCGGTCTCGACTGGGGCGTGCTGGGCTCGTTCGGCATCGCCAGCTCCGAGTACGACGTGCAGCCCGACTCGTCGGTGACCGAGGACATCACGGCGTTCATGGTTGGCTTCGGTCCGGTCTGGCAGGACGAGGCCGAGGACTGGACGGTGGCCGGCTACCTGACGCTCGAGCGCCAGTCGCTGAAGACCGAGCCGGGTCCGACGGCGGGCGTCACCGAGCAGACGATGAGCGCCTTCACGTTCCCGGGCTACCGGCTGGCGGCCGAGCGCCGCGTCTTCAGCTGGATGAAGGTGCGGGGTGGCGTGCGTTCCGACTACCAGTTCGACAAGAACGAGTCGACCTCGAGCGGCGGCACCGTCACCGCGACCGAGCGCGACTACGACTTCCGCTGGACCGGCGGCGTCTCGTTCGAGGTCGGTGACTTCGTGCTGGACGGCGCGATCAACGAGCCCTGGTTCACCAGCGGCCCGTCGATCATCGGCAACGACACCGACTTCCTCGCCTTCGCCTCGGCGACCTACCACTGGGGTGGCGACGAGTAATCGACCGCTCGCAGTGCCCCGGAGAACGACCGTCGTGACATGAAGGCCGGATCACCGCGCAGCGGCCGATCGCGGTGATCGGCAAGGAATGGAGACGGCGAACGACGCAGCGAGGGGCGGAGCCCAAGGAGGGGCTCCGCCCTTCGTCGTTCCCCCCGGCCGCGCTGGCGATCTCGGGGACGTCGCGCCAACCTCTCCCCACGTTTTCTTGTAGCATGCGTCGGACGGCCCCCACAGGACCGCCCATGCGTCTCTCGGATCTTCTGCGACTGACCCACGAGGCCTTCGTCAGCCATCGCCTGCGCTACGCGCTGAGCGCCCTGGCCATCGTCATCGGCGTGGCGGCGGTGGTGCTCCTGGCGTCGATCGGCGAGGGCACGCGGCTGTCGGTGCTCGAGCAGTTCAGCCAGTTCGGCACCACGGTGATCGCCGTCAGCCCGGGCCGCATCGAGACGCGCGGCATTCCCGGCGCCCTGGCGAGCACCGTGCGCCCTCTGACGCTGGGCGACGCGCACATCCTCGAGCGACTGCCGGGCGTGCGCGGCGTCGTGCCGTTCGTGATCGGCACCGCCACCGTGGAGCGCCGCCGCAGGAGCCGGCAGGTCTACGCCTACGGCGTGTCGTCGGCTGCCACCGAGGTCTGGAGGATGCCGGTCCGCACCGGCCAGTTCATTCCGGAGATGGACTGGGAGCGGCGGCTGGCGGTCTGCGTCCTCGGCCCGAAGACCCAGCGCGAGCTGTTCGGCGACGAGAATCCGCTCGGCGCGGCGATCCGCGTCGGCGCGCAGCGCTTCCGCGTCATCGGGATCATGGAGCCCAAGGGCACCTTCCTCGGCTTCGACCTGGACGACGCGGTCTACGTGCCGGTGGCCAGCGCCCTCAAGCTGTTCAACAAGAGCGGCCTCGACGAGATCGACGTGCTCGCCGCCTCGCCGGCCGCCATCGAGCCCCTGACCGGCCGCCTGCGGGCGGTGCTGCTCGACCGGCACGACGGCCTCGAGGACTTCACGGTGACGACCCAGACCGACATGCTGGGCGTCATCGATCGCATCCTCGGCATCATCACCGGCGTGGTGGCGGCGATCGCCGGCATCTCGCTGGTGGTCGGCGCCATCGGCATCCTGACGGTGATGTGGATCGTGGTGCGCGAGCGCACCCAGGAGATCGGGCTGGTCAAGGCGATCGGCGCCCGCCGCGACCAGATCCTGGCCTGGTACCTGTGCGAGAGCACCGTGGTGGCGCTGGCCGGCGGGCTCGGCGGCCTGGCGCTCGGCCTCGGCGGCGCGCGGGGCCTGGCGGCGCTGGTGCCGGGACTGGTCACTGCGGTGTCGCTGTCGGTGGTGGTGGCGGCGCTCGTCATGGCGACGGCGGTCGGCCTGGCGGCGGGCATCGGTCCGGCCCTCAGGGCGGCGCGCCTCGATCCGGTCGACGCCCTGCGCGGCGAGTGACCGCGCGGCGAGTGACCGTCCGCTGGCCGACCGGCGCCGGCGGACCGCGCGCCGGCGGACCGCGCGCCGGCGGACGAAGGAGGGAATCCCAGATGCACACCAGAGTCCTGACCTGTGTCCTGGCCCTCGCGTTGCTGGCGACGGCCACGCCGGCGCCGGCCCAGGTCGCCCCGTCGCTGGCGACGCTCAGCGATGCCCTCGAGTCGATGTCGGAGCGCGTCGGCGACGCGGTCGTGCAGGTGCTGGTCACCGGTTACGACCCGAGCCCGCTCGTCGCCGGCTCGACCGCCGACCTGCTCGCCACCCGGCACTCGACCGGCTCCGGCGTGGTGCTCGACCCGTCCGGCTACATCGTCACCAACGCGCATGTGGTCGCCGGTGCGCGACGCGTCGAGGTGCGCGTGCCGGGCGACCCCGACGATGGCGCCCCCGCCGAGCGCAGCTCGATCCTGCAGGGCACCGGGCGGCTGCTCGGCGCGCAGATCGTCGGCGTCGACCGCGAGACCGACCTTGCCGTCCTCAAGGTGGCCGCAAACGGCCTGCCGCATCTCGAGCTCGCCGACTCGGACCGCCTGCGCCAGGGCCAGCTGGTGATGGCGTTCGGCAGCCCGCTCGGCCTCGAGAACTCGGTGTCGATCGGCGTCGTGAGCGCGGTCGCCCGCCAGCTCGAGCCCGAGGACCCGATGATCTACCTGCAGACCGACGCCGCCATCAACCCCGGCAACTCGGGCGGACCGCTGGTCGACACCGAGGGCCGGGTGGTCGGCATCAACACCGCGATCCTGTCCCAGTCGGGCGGCTCGGAGGGGATCGGGTTCGCGGCGCCGAGCAACATCGTCAAGAACGTCTACGAGCAGCTGCGTGCCACCGGCTCCGTCCGGCGCGGCGAGATCGGCGTGCACGCCCAGACCATCGACGCGATCCTCGCCGCCGGCCTCGGGCTCGAGCGGACGTGGGGAGTCGTGCTCGGCGACGTCACCCCGGACGGTCCGGCCGACCGCGCCGGTCTCCGCGTCGGCGACATCGTGCTGGCGCTCGACGGCAAGGTGATGGAGAACGGCCGGCAGCTCGACGTCAACCTCTACCGGCGCAAGGTCGGGGAACGCGTCAAGCTCGACGTGCTGCGTGGCGATGAAGAGCGCACGGTCACGGTCGAGGTGATCGAGCGCGCCGACGACCCGGCGCGCTTCGCCGACCAGGTGACGCCGGATCGCAACCTGGTCCCCGAGCTCGGCATCCTGGCGCTCGACCTGGACCGGCGCATCGAGCGCGCGCTGGGGCCCCTGCGGCGGCGGAGTGGCGTCGTCGTGGCGGCGATCGCCGCCGACGCGCCGTTCCGCGACAGCCGGCTCCTGCCGGCCGACGTGATCGGCGCCCTGAACGGCGAGGCGATCGCCAGCGTCGATGAGCTCCGGCGGCGGCTGGCGGCCTTCACCACCGGCGACCCGCTGGTGCTATCGATCGAGCGCCAGGGACGCCTCCGGTTCGTCTCCCTGGTGCTCGAACGGGTGGCGACGCCGTGAGGATCGGGCGCTACTCCCTGCTGCTCGCCGCCCTCGTGCTGCTCATCGTCGCGGTCCCGTTCTTCGAGGGTGGCTCGAGCGCGCGCCCGCTCCTCAACGCCTTCTTCACCGCCGTCCTGCTGGCCGGCGTCCACGCCGTCGGCGACCGGCGCCGCCAGCTCAGACTCGCGGTGGGAATGGTCAGCGCGGCGCTGGTGCTCGGCTGGTGGACGGTCGTCTACTACAACGCCGACACGGTCGCCGTCGCCCACCTCGTGCGGGCGTTCTTCTACTTCTACATGGTGGTCGTGGTGATGCGCTCGGTCCTCGCCAGTGCGCGGATCACCGTCGACACGCTGATCGGCGCGGTCTGCGTCTACTTGCTCCTCGCGCTGGGCTGGGCCGCCTTCTACAGCATCCTCGAGACCTGGAATCCGGGCTCGATCTACGTCGGCGCGCCGGTCAATGCCGACGGCCTGATCGGCTGGTCGGAGGTGGTCTACTTCAGCTTCGTGACGCTGACGACGCTCGGCTACGGCGACGTCATGCCGGTCTCGAGTCACGCGCGCTCGCTGGCGGTGCTGGAGGCGGTGGTCGGCGTGCTCTACCTGGCGACCCTGGTCGCGTGGCTGGTCGGCGCCTACCTGGCGGGGACACCGGAGCGCCGGCGCGAGTGAGGCGCCGCCGCGTGGCCTGCCCCGCCGCGTGGCCTGCCCCGCCGCGTGGCCTGCCCCGCCGCGTGGCCTGCCCGCCGCCCTCACAGCCAGGCGTCGAGGATCAGCCGGAGCGCCAGCCCCGCCAGGAACAGCCGGAAGGCGACCTGGAAGACGCCCTCGCCGAGTCGCCGGAGGATCCGCGTGCCGATCAGCGTGCCGGCCACCGCACAGGCGACGAGCGGCAGGATCAGCCCGAGGTGGTCGGGGTAGGCGAAGCCGACGGCCGTGAAGGCGGGGATCTTGACCAGGTGGCCGATGGCCTGGATCGCCGCCTTGGTGGCGACGATCTGGTGGCGGTCCAGGTCGTCGCGCAGGAAGAAGGCGGCGAGGTAGGGACCGGAGGCGCCGACCAGCATGGTGATGATGCCGCCGATCAGACCGGCCGGCAGGAAGACCCAGCGCGGTAGCACGAGCCGCCGCGGCTTCAGGCGGTCCCAGATCAGGAAGGCGAGGACGAAGCCGCCGACCAGCGGCCGGAACCAGGGCATGCCGGCGCCAGCGTAGAGGCGCAGACCGACCAGCGCACCGACCAGCAGCGTCGGCACGTAGAGCCCGACCAGCCCCCAGGCGACGTGACGCAGCAGGGCGACGGTGCGCGTCGTGTTGCCGACCAGCTGGATGACGCCGTGCACCGGCACCACCAGGGCCGGCTGCAGGAGCGCCGCCATGACCGCCACCAGGGTCACGCCGCCGCCCATGCCGAGGATGCCGGAGAGAAGCGTCGTCGCGAGGACCGTCGGGGCGAGGAGCGCGAGCATGCGGCAGCCTACCATGGCGCCGGTGGACCGTCCCGCGGCCCTCTGCTAGACTCCCGCGTTCTGCCCCTCGCGACCAGCCATCCCGGCGAGGACCCCCGACCATGCGTCACACGCTGCCCCGAACACTCGCGATCAGCCTCGTCCTGCTCGGCCTCGCTGCAAGTGGCGGTGCCGGCGACGAGGGAGAGGCGCCTGCCGCCACCGACGCCGACCACGACACCGGTCTCACCGGCGCCCTGTCCGAGGAGGCGTTCGCTCAGCTGCACACCCTGAGCGCCGCCGAGACGCCGCCGCCGCGCGGCACGATGATCGAGCTCGACGGAGAGCGCGCCTACCTGAGCCTGCCGGAGGACGCCGCCCCGCCGCTGCCGGGCATCGTCGTCATCCACGAGTGGTGGGGCCTCAACGATCACATCATGCACTGGACCGACCGGCTCGCCGCCGCCGGCTACGCGGCGCTGGCGGTCGACCTCTACGGCGGCACCGTGGCGACGACGCGCGAGGCGGCGATGGCGGCCATGCAGGCGGTCGACGAGGAGCGAGCGCTCGAGATCCTGGCCGCCGCGCACGCCTTCCTGGCCGACGACGCGCGTATCCGCGCCGAGCGCCGGGCGTCGATCGGCTGGTGCTTCGGCGGCGGCTGGTCGCTCCAGCAGGCGCTCCACGCCCCGGACCTCGACGCCGCCGTCATCTACTACGGGCGCCTGACCACCGATCCCGAGGCACTCCAGGCCATCGAGGCCTCGCTGCTCGGGATCTTCGCCAACCGCGACAGCAGCATTCCGCCCGAGGTGGTCGACGCCTTCGAGGCGGCGCTCGAGGAGGCCGACGTCGAGCACACGATCCTGCGCTACGATGCCGACCATGCCTTCGCCAACCCGTCCAGCGCGCGCTACGACCAGGAGGCGGCGACCGATGCCTGGGCACACGTCGCGGACTTCCTCGCCCGCGAGCTCAGGTGACGCGATGCGCGAGCTCTACCCCGAGATCGAGCCTGTCCGGAGCGGACACCTCCGGGTCTCCGACCGGCACGAGATCTACTGGGAGGAGAGCGGCAACCCCGGTGGCCAGCCGGCGGTCTTCGTGCACGGCGGACCGGGCGGCGGCACCGAGCCGACCTACCGTCGCTTCTTCGATCCCGACAGCTATCGCATCGTCCTCTTCGATCAGCGCGGTGCGGGCAAGAGCCGCCCGCACGCCTGCCTCGAGGAGAACACCACCTGGCACCTGGTGGACGACATGGAGCGCCTGCGCGAGCACCTGGGGATCCAGCGCTGGCTGGTCTTCGGCGGCTCGTGGGGGAGCACGCTGTCGCTGGCCTACGCCGAGACCCATCCGGGCAGCGTGACGGCGCTGGTGCTGCGCGGCATCTTCCTCCTCAGGCCGGCCGAGATCCGCTGGTTCTACCAGGAGGGCGCGAGCGCCCTGTTCCCGGACGCCTGGGAACGTTATCTCGAGCCGATCCCCGAGGACGAGCGCCACGACCTGGTCGCCGCCTACCACCGGCGGCTGACCGGCGACGACGCGGCCGAGCGTGCGCGGGCGGCCCGTGCCTGGAGCGTCTGGGAGGCCTCGACCAGCAAGCTCTACCAGGACCCGCGGACCATCGAGAAGTTCTCGGACGCCGAGTTCGCCGCCGCCTTCGCGCGGATCGAGTGCCACTACTTCACGCACGGCGGCTTCTTCGATCACCCCGACCAGCTGCTCGAGGGGGTCGACCGGATTCGCCACCTCCCGGCGGTCATCGTCCAGGGGCGCTACGACGTCGTCTGCCCGGCCTGGACCGCCTGGGAGCTCCACCGCCGCTGGCCGGAGGCCGCGTTCCACCTGGTCCCCGACGCCGGTCACGCCGCCACCGAGCCGGGCACCGTCCACCGGCTGATCGAGGCGACCGACCGCTTCCGGGAGGTCTGAGCGCCGCTCCGCGCCGAATCAGCTGCCGGCCCGGCACGGTCCCAAGAACAGTCTCCCGTCCGAACCCGACCGTTCACAGCCCCGTCCCGGCGCCGTGCCCCGGCCCGAAGGAGATGCTCGATGAGATCCTCGATGCCCGCCGTCCTGTTGGTGGCGATCGCCGCCACCTGCCTTGCGCCAGCCTCGCACGCGCTCGAGCCGATCACCACGGTCGAGGGCATCACCGAGTACCAGCTCGACAACGGGCTCCGGGTCCTGCTCTATCCCGACCCGTCGAAGCCGACCTTCACCGTCAACGTCACCTACCGGGTCGGCTCGCGCCACGAGGGGCGAGGTGAGAAGGGCATGGCGCACCTGCTCGAGCACATGGTCTTCAAGGGGACCCCGACCTACGACGACATCTGGGGCGCGCTCGAGGAGCACGGCGCTGCTATCGGACGGCAGGCCAACGGATCGACCTGGGTCGACCGCACCAACTACTTCGAGACCCTGCCGGCTTCGGATGAGAACCTCGAGTTCGTCCTTCACATGGAGGCGGACCGCATGGTCAACAGTCTCATCAGCGCCGAGGACCTCGCCACCGAGATGACCGTGGTGCGCAACGAGTTCGAGATGGGCGAGAACAACCCGCTGGCGGTGCTGTCGGAGCGCATGGCGGCGACCGCCTACCTCTGGCATCCCTACGGCAACTCGACGATCGGCAACCGTTCCGACATCGAGCGCGTGCCGATCGACAAGCTGCAGGCCTTCTACCGGCGCTACTACCAGCCCGACAACGCCATGCTGGTGGTGGCCGGGCGTTTCGACGTCGACCGCGCGCTCGCGCTCATCGAGCAGCACTTCGGCGCCATCCCGCGGCCGGAACGCGTGCTCGACCCGACCTACACCGAGGAGCCGACGCAGGACGGCCCGCGCATGGTGACGCTCGAGCGCGTCGGCGACCTCGCCGCCGCCGGGCTCATGTACCACGTGCCGGCCGGCTCGCATCCCGACTTCGCCGCCGTGCAGGTGCTCGAGGAGGTGCTGTCGAGCCAGCCGTCCGGGCGCCTCTACACGGCGCTGGTAGAGAGCGGTCTGGCGTCCTCGGTCTACGGCAGCGCCTTCGCCTGGAAGCAGCCCGGTATTCTCGACTTCTACGCCGAGGTGCGGCTCGACGAGGACGTACGCGCGGTGCTCGGCACGATGACGGACATCGTCGAGGGCATCGCCTCGAGCGGCATCACCGACGCGGAGGTCGAGCGCATCAAGACCCGCCAGCTCAAGAACATCAAGCTGGCGATGACCAACTCGGGCCGCATCGGCGTCTGGCTCAGCGAGTGGGAGGCGATGGGCGACTGGCGGATGCTCTTCGTGCATCGCGATCGCCTCAAGGAGGTGACCACGGCCGACGTGCAGCGCGTCGCCGAGCAGTATCTTCTCGAGTCGAACCGCACCGCGGGTCTCTTCGTCCCGACCGAGGAACCGGTGCGGGCCGAGATTCCCGAGACACCGGACGTGGCGTCCATCGTCGAGGGCTATACCGGCTCGGAGACCATCGAGCTCGGAGAGGCGTTCGAGGCCACGCCTGCCCACATCGAGGAGCGCACCGCGCGGCGGACGCTCGACTCCGGGATCCACGCCGCGCTCCTCGCCAAGGAGACGCGGGGCGACGCGGTGCGCGCGCGCTTCCGCTTCCACTTCGGCACCGAGGAAGCGCTGACCGGCCACGAGACGGAGCTCGCCATGCTGCCGCCGATGCTCATGCGCGGCACCGAGACGCTGACCCACGAGGCGCTCCGCGACTCGATCGATCGCCTGCAGGCGCGGATCGATGTCTGGGGCGGGGCGGGGACCTTCGGCGCCTCGATCGAGACCGATCGCGCCCACCTGGCGCCGTCGATCGAGCTCCTCGGCGACATCCTGCGCCGGCCGGCGTTCGACGCCGCGCAGTTCGAGATCGTCAAGAACGAGCAGCTCGCCGCCTTCGAGGAGGGGCTGTCGGACCCGACGGCGCTCGGACGCAACGCCATGCAGCGCGCCATGAACCCGTGGCCGCCCGAGAGCATCCACTACGTGCCGACCCTCGACGAGCAGATCACCCGCACCGAGGCGGTGACGCTGGAGGCGCTCACGGCGCTCCACGGGCGCTTCTACGGCGCCGGCCAGGCCGAGGTGGCGGTGGTCGGCGACTTCGACGAGACGGAGATCGCGGCGGCGATCGACCGCACCTTCGAGGACTGGCCGTCGCCCGAGCCCTACGTGCGCATCGACCAGCCCTACCGGCCGATCGAGGCGGCGTCGATCGACATCGACACCCCCGACAAGCCCAACGCGATGATCGCGCGCGGCACGGTGTTCGAGCTCCGTGACGACGACCCCGACTACCCGGCGATGCGCTTCGCCAACTACGTGCTGGGCGGCAGCGCCTCGTCGCGCCTGAAGGAGCGGCTGCGCCAGCGTGAGGGGCTGTCCTACTGGGCCGGCAGCTTCTTCGGAGCCGACCCCTACGTCGCGCGCGCCTCCCTGTCGGCGGCGGCGATCTGCGCCGCCCCGAACGCGGCGCGCGGGCAGGTCGCCATGCGCGAGGAGATCGACCGGTTCATCGCCGAGGGCGTGCCGGCCGACGAGCTGGCCGATGCCAAGCAGTCCTACCGGCTGACCTTCATGAACGACCTGTCCAACGACGGCCGCGTGGCCGGCATGCTGGCCGAGGGACTCGAGATCGGCCGGACCATGCAGTTCCAGGAGGACCTGCTGGCGGCGATCGACGCGCTGACGGTCGACGGGGTGCGCGAGGCCCTCCAGCGCCACCTGGGCGACGCCGAGTATGTCGTGGTGCGCGCCGCCGACCTGGCGGCCGAGGCGGCGGGCGAGCCGGTGAAGGAGAGCGCCGGAACCGGCGACTAGGGTCCGGGTGACGCCAGCCGGGCCGGTGGGCTATGCTTGTCCCGGGGTCCCACCCCGATCGATCCCCCGGGGAGACACCTCATGCTC
>JASFRE010000085.1:0-11529 GCA_050115055.1 Candidatus Eiseniibacteriota bacterium
GGTGCCGGAGACGACGTCCGGGCTCCGGACGACGCGCTGGGGCAACATCGTGGTCGATCCGGAGACCCAGCGCACGTCAATCCCCGGCGTCTTCGCCGGCGGCGACATCGTGCTCGGTGCCGCCACCGTGATCCTGGCGATGGGCGAGGGTCGGCGTGCGGCGGCGGCGATCTCGAGGTATCTGGAGGACGGGAACTGGAGCGGGGCGCCCGAGCCCCCGGTCGAGTCGGCGACCGGCGCGACGTAGACGGCGCCCGGCCTCCACGGAGCCAGCCCCCCGGTGCGCCGCCGACGGCACACCCGCCCCCCGGCGCGCGAGCCCCCCGCGCGCCCCCTTCGGATTGCGGAGCCGGATCGGGGCTGCCCGTCTCCACGTCCGCTGCCTCAATGGCCGGGGATCCGGCGATGTGCCGCCTCAGGGCGCCACGCAGTGGACCTGCCAGAGCGCGCGATCGCTGACCGCGATCACGGCGTCGAGGTCCAGGTCGTCCTGATGGAGAGGGGCCTGGGTCACGAAGGCCTGTTGCCAGATCTGGAGATCGTTGACGGCGATGAGCCCGTCACCGTCCTCGTCGGGGCTGGCCACCGAGTCGAGGGTCTTGAAGGTGAGCCCGACGACGGAGACCTCGACGATGCCCGGAGCGCCGCGATGGCCGCGGTGGTCAGGAAGACGTGGATCGGGAACCTCGGCGGCCCCCTCGTGTGCGGTCGGCAATGCCGGCTCGGCCGGATGACCGCGTGATGGCGCGGTCACCGGTCCAGCCCATCGTGCGTGCGACGGTGCCGCTTAGCGCACCAGCGTCACGCTCCGTGTCGCCTCGCCGTCCGGCGTCGCCAGCCGGATGTAGTAGGTGCCACTCCCGACCTCGCGCCCACCGGCATTGCGGCCATCCCAGGTGACGCTGCCGGTGCCGGCCTCGAGCTCGCCCGTGAGCAGCTCGCGCACCATGCGACCCGCCACGTCGTAGATGCGGAGCGTCACCACGCCCGGGCCGGCCAGCTCGAAGGGGATCCGGGTCGAGGGGTTCATCGGGTTCGGCACGCAGCGCCCGAGCCGCATCCGCGCCACCGGCGCCGGCTCGCCACCGGCGATGCCGGTCCCGCTGCCCTCGCCGAGAAGCTCGGTCAGGATGAGCTCGCAGTTCCCCCGGAGCAGCGTGCGGTTCCAGCGGTAGGGGCGGCCCGACAGGAAGACGAGCTCGCCGCCGTCACCCGGATTGGTGCGCCAGGCGCCGATGCCGGCGTCCGGCGTGTAGCTGTCCTCGGTGAAGAGCAGGGTGGTCTCCGGCCCCAGCGCGCCGATGTCGAACGTCGCGTTGTAGGAGTTGGTGCCATAGCGCGACATGGTCTCGAGCCCCGGGTACTGCGCGGTCGCGGTGTAGAGCTGGCGTGACGCGGCGGTCCACTCGACGCCCAGGTAGTCGCGCAGCTGGTCGATGAAGAAGTCCTGGGCCATCCGCGACATGAAGAGCAGGTTGCCGCCGGCCTGCAGGTAGGAGAGGTTCGGTGACTGGAACCAGAGGTTCAGGTCGCCCGAGTAGTTGTTACCGATCCAGATGACGGTCGAGTACTGGCCCATGACGGCCGGATCGACCGCGCCATGACCGAGCGGCGCCGGCAGCGTCGACGGGTAGCCTCCGGTCGGCGTGTCGAAGAGATCCCAGAAGGCGATCGAGTGATCGCCCCAGAAGGCACGCTCCTCGTAGGCGGCCCGGATCTCGCTCGAGTAGGTATCCCAGTCGACGCCATTGACCAGCAGGATGCCCTGGTCGAAGGTCGGGTTGACGACCGGCACCAGCACCTGCTTCAGGATCCAGTTCTCGGGGTCGAGGCGTACTGCCAGCGGCTCCTCGGCGACCGTCAGCAGGTACTGCTGCGCGGCCTGCTCGTTCACCACGACCTGCGTCTCGGTGCCGCCACCGGCGAGCTCGATCTCGACGTCGATCGGCATCCAGAAGAGCTGATTCGTCTGGATCTGCTCGATGTCGAGCGTGATCTCCCACGCGTCACCCTGCTCGCTCGCCGTCCATCCGTAGGAGTAGACCGGGAAGTAGTCGCCGTAGATCCACTGCTGGAAGAACGCCTGGAGACTCATGCCCGACACCTGCTCGCAAACCGCCTGGAACTGCTCGGTGGTGGCGGTGCTGTGCCCGTACTGCGTGTAATAGGTCTGGAGGATCTGGAAGAAGGTGGCGTCGCCGACCACGTGCCGCAGCATGTGCAGCACCCACGAGGCCTTGCGGTAGGAGAGGTCCGAGTTGAAGATCTCGCCGAAGTTCTGCGGATCCTCGACGTAGATCGTGCCCTCCCCGTAGTAGGCGTTGTTGGCCATGTCGTCGTGCATGGCCTGCGGACCGTACTCGCGCTCGAGGTAGAGCGCCTCGGAATAGGTGGCGAAGCCCTCGTTGAGCCAGATGTGGTGGAAGCTGTCGCAGGTGACGTAGTCCCCCCACCACATGTGCGCCAGCTCGTGGGCGATCAGCATCTCGCCCCAGCCGCCGAGCGACGTGCAGGTCTGGTGCTCCATGCCGCCGCCCCACTCGAACTCGGCATGGCCGTACTTCTCGTCGAGGAACGGGTACTCGCCGTACATGTCGGCGTAGTGCGCGATCATGTTCGGCACCATGGCGTAGGTTTCCTGCACCGAGCCCATGTGGTCCGGGTAGACGAAGTACTGGATCTCCATCGAGTCGGTCGGGGCGTAGTGGTAGTAGAGCGAGTACTGCGAGTAGGGGTGGATCGCCATCGACACGAGATAGGTGGTGATCGGATGCGCCTCGTGCCAGTGATAGCGGAGCAGCCCCGAGCCGACCGGGGTCACCGACTCGAGCGTGCCGTTCGAGGCGACGACGAGGCTCTGGTCGACGGTGGCGTAGAGGTCGACCCCCTCGTCGGCCTTGTCGGTCGGCCAGTCCTTGCAGGGCCACCACTCGCGGGCGCCGTAGGGTTCCGACAGCGTCCAGATCATCGGATTGCCGGCGTGGGAGTCCCAGCCGAAGGAGTCACCAGCCGGATTGCCGGAGTAGTCGACCGCGATCGAGAAGCGCTCGCCGGTCGCGTAGGCATGATCGAGATCGACGGTCAGCAGGTTCTGGGAGTGGGAGAAGGTGGTCACGCCGCCGGCGACGCGCACCTCGGATACCGTGAGGTCGCTCTCCAGGTCGAGCTCGACCTGCGTGATCGAGGTCGCCACCACGGTGCCTTCGGCGACGACCGTCCCCGTGAGCTGCATCAGCCCGTCGTCCAGGTCCAGGTCGAGGCTGTAGTACTGGGCGTCCCAGTCAAGCTGGTTGGCGGTCGGTGGCCGCTCTCCCCGTGCCATGCGCTGCATGGCAGCGATCTTGCGCGCGGACTCGTCGGCGGCGACGTCCTCTGCCACGAAGAAGGGGACGTCGTCGTCGACCGCCGCCGCACCGGCGACGGCATCGCCGCCGCTGGCGGCGAGGCAGGACAGGCCGAGGATGAGGACCGGGATCGCGCGCGGCGCGAACCGGGGCGAGCGGATGGACGGACGGGCGGCAGCATGACGCATGGTATCGACAGCTCCTCGGTGGCGCGAACAGGCAGGTTCCAGGGATCGCGAGCGCACCCTGCGGACAGACCCCAGACGATCATAGTATAGCAGCCAGGGACCCTCGCCGGCCGCGCCGGTTCCCCCGCATGTCCGTCTAACCGGCGCAGTCGTGACGAGTTGCGACACGGCTTCAACAAGCCGGGGGCGGCCCCCCTGGCCGGCGCTGGGCGGCCGAGTGCGATACAATGGAGAGGAACGCTCGCTGCCGCGGAGGCCACAGCTGGCGCCGCATCGCCTGCGGCCGCGCCTGATGGCCGACGCTGCCGTCCGTCACCTCGGTCTCTCATCGGGGTGATCGCCACGGAATCGACTTCCGGCGTCGACACCGCGTCGCTGAACCAGTCCCGGAGAACACCATGCACTCACGTATCGCCCTCGTCGCCGTCACGGTCCTGTCACTCGTGGCGCTCGCCGCCATCGTCTTCGCCCCGGCGAGTTTCGTCGACCACAAGTACGGCCGCCAGGGCTGGCGGACGAGTGGCGCCAAGGAAGCTCTGGATGCCTGGAACGCCCAGCGTGCCTATCCGGACGCGGTGCTGCCCGCCACCGGCTACGCCCAGGCGTTCGCGGAGTCGCGCGCCCGGCTGGCCGGGCTCGAGGACGCCCTCGACGTGCCACCCTGGGAGCCGATCGGTCCGCACAACATCGGCGGCCGCACCCTCTGTCTGTGGATCAACCCCGAGAATCCGGCCACGATCTGGGCCGGATCGGCATCGGGCGGCCTCTGGCGCACGTACGTCGGGGGCATCGGCGCCGACGCCTGGGACCGCGTCACGACCGGCTTCCCGGTCCTCGGGGTCGGTGGGCTGGTGGCGGCGGCGGGTGATACGGCGACGCTCTACGCCGGCACCGGCGAGGTGTATGGCTACCAGAACGCGCAGCCGGGCGTGCTGGTCCGGACGACGCGCGGCAGCTACGGGATCGGCATCCTGAAGACCACGGATGGTGGCACGACCTGGACGAAGAGCCTCGACTGGAGCTACGACCAGCGCCGCGGCGTCGCGTGGCTGGCGGCGCACCCGACCGATCCGGCCACCATCTGGGCGGCTACCACCGAGGGGACCTACAAGACTACGGACGCCGGCGCCAGCTGGAATCGCATGCACGACGTGCTGATGGCGATGCACGTGGTGATCGATCCGCAGGATCCCGAGCGCGTTTACGTCGCCTGCGGTGATCTCGGCTCACCCGGCACCGGCATCTACCGGACCGAGAACGGCGGCACGAGCTGGACGCAGCTCACCCAGGGGCTGCCGGGCAGCTGGACCGGCAAGGCCTGGCTCGACATCTACGACACGCACCCGAACGTGCTCTACGCCAGCGTCGCCAATGACTTCGCAGGCCTCGGTCTCTACCGGTCGCTGGATCATGGCGACAGCTGGATGCGGATCGCGTCGACGGACTACGCCCAGTACCAGGGCTGGTATTCGCACTGGGTGAGCGTCAACGACGCCGACTCGTCGAAGGTGCTGTGCGGCGGCATCGACACCTGGCGCTCCAATCAGGGCGGTCAGAACCTGCAGCGCGTCTCGTACTGGTATCTCTGGTATTTCGGCGACGTGCCGGCTGGTGGCCCCGAGGGACCGTCGGACTACGTCCACGCCGACAACCACTGCGTCGTCCGCCATCCGCAGGACCCGGATCTGGTCTACATGGGTACCGACGGCGGTGTGTTCCTGTCCTATGACGGCGGCAGCAACTTCACGGGGCTGAACGGCGGCTACCAGACCCAGCAGTTCTACAACGGCTTCTCGACCTCGCTCAGCCAGGCGACGCCGTCGATCGGCGGGCTCCAGGACAACGCCACCGCGATCTACGACGGCGACCTGAGCTGGTTCCGCTGCATCGGCGGCGATGGCTGCTGGACGGCGATCAACCCGGTCGATCCGCAGATCATGTTCGGGTCCTCGCAGTACCTGAACATCCAGCGGTCGCTCAACGGGGGGAGCAGCTGGAACGGCGCGACCAGCGGCATCGGTAACGACGAGGCGGCGTTCGCCGCACCGTATCTCATCTGCTACGGGATGCCGGACATCCTCTATGCCGCCAAGACCAAGGTCTACAAGTCGACGAGCAACGGCTCCAGCTGGTCGGCGGTGAACCAGAACCAGCCGCTCGACGGGAATCCGGTCATCTCGCTCGGCATGTCCTGGTTCGACTGCAACGTGGTCTACGCCGGCACCGGGCCGCTCTACAGCCGCATGCATGTCCTGGTGACCACCGACGGTGGCACCAGCTGGACCGACATCACCGGGCCGCTGCCGGATCGCTATCCGGCCGACATCGCCGTCGATCCGTTCGCTCCGGCCACGGCCTACGTCGCGCTGTCGGGCTTCGGGGTCTCGCACCTCTGGAAGACCACCGATACCGGCCAGAGCTGGAGTGACGTCGGCGCCGGGTTGCCCGACGTGCCGACGCAGGCGGTCGTCGTCGATCCGGACAATCCGAACATCGTCTACTGCGGGAACGACCTCGGGGTCTATGTCTCGACCAACGGCGGCACGACCTGGGCCGAGTTCCAGGACGGCATGCCCCCGGCCATGGTCTACGACCTGTCAGTGGTCTACACGACGCGACGGCTGCGCGTCGCCACGCACGGCAATGGCGCCTACGAGCGGGACATGCTCGATGCCACCACGGCCGTCGCGGCCGGCGAGACGACCGGCGAGACGGCCGGCGGTGCGCCGGCGGCGGGCGACGTGCTCCGCATGCCGCCGGTCACGCCCAATCCGTTCAATCCGACGACCGACGTGCGCTTCGAGCTCGCCGAGCGGCGGCACGTCAAGGTGTCGGTGATCGACGCCGCCGGCCGCCTGGTGACGACGCTCCTCGACGCGCCGCGCGAGGCGGGGGCGCACAGCGTGCGGTTCGATGCCGGCGGACTGGCCTCGGGTGTCTACTTCGCACGCATCGAGGCGGGTGGCGCCACCGCCGTGCGGAAGATGGTGCTCGGCAAGTGATCCGGGCGTGCCGTCCTGCCGGCCGACGGGCCCGCCCCCGCGTCGCGGGCGGGGGGGCCGGCAGCCCGCGCATCACCGGTGTCGTCGTCGCCTCCCTGGCCTCCGTCCTGTTCGCCGTGGCGCCGCTCGACGGACCCCCGGTCGCCGCGGCGCAGCGGTTGCACCCGGGTCCGGCCTTCGACGAGCCCGGGGCCTCGACGCTGGCGGCCATCCTGGCGCGCTGGAACGAGCGTCTCGCGGACACCGGCGAGCTCGACGAGGCGACGCGCCAGCGCGAGGTCAACCGCTTCATGGCGACCGTCCCGTGGGCAGACCTCGTCTGGCTGTGCTGCGAGGGGCGCGACACGGTGCCGGCCGACTCGGTCGGCATCCTGCAGTCGATGGTCCGCTACCGGATCGCGGCCGGCGAGCCATCGCCGGCGCTGGTCGCTGCGACCCTCGCCGACCCCGGGTGCCTGTGGCCCTGCAAGTGGGAGTTCCTCGACTGGGAGCACGGTGCGGTGGAGCAGCTGGACGGGGAGGCCCGCCGCGCCCTGGCGCTCGCCGGTCTGGCCGCCGACGCGGCCGACTCGACCCTGCCGATCCAGACGCGCCGCCGGCTGCTGACCGGGGCGGCGCAGCTCACCGCCGCCGACACGCTGATGACGTTCATGATGCGCGCGGCGCGGGCCGGGGAGGACGCCCCCGACGACGCGCTGCTGGCGGTGCGGATGCTCGGCAGCTCGCGCGATCCGCGAGCGCCCGACTCGCTGGCGGCTCTCCTCGGCGAGTTCCACGCTGCCGGGTCGTCGCTGGTCGACGCGGCGCTGAGTCAGTGCCGCGAGGCGTGCGCGCGGCGCGCCGGGCCGGTCCTCATCGACGTCTACCGGGAGGCCGGGACGCCACGCCGCCACCGTCAGGCACTGATGGCGGTCGCGCGGGTTCCGAGCGTGGAGGCGGTGCGAGAGCTGCTCGGCGCCTACGATGATGGCGGCACGGTGGTCGACTCGACCTGGACGCTGACCGGCGACGCCTACCAGCGTCACTACGATCTCTGGCTGGCGTCGCGCATCGCCGAGCCGCACCTCGTCGCCTGGCTGATCTCCGGGACGCCGGAGGAAGCCTCTCTGGCGCTCGAGCTCACCGACCGCATGCTGCGCTTCGGGCCTCCGATCGACGGGGACGGCCTCCGATCGGCGCTCGACCGCTGGATCGAAAGGGCAGCGCACATGGCGTCCGGCGACGGCCGCGGGCCGGATCTCGAGCGGTCGCGGGCGGTGCGGCGCCGCGCCGTCAGCCCGCCGCCGGTGCCAGGGACGCACTGAGCCCCGGGCTCACCCGGCGCCATCGTGCTCGCTGCCCGGCGCGGCGCTCGTGGCGGCGCCGGCTGCTCCGAGCCCGCCGCGGCGCCCTCCGTCGCTCCGTCGACCGCCCGCTCCGGGGCTGCTAGACTGCGCGGCGATGCGCACCGCTCGACTCATCGTCGCCAGCTTCGCCGGCGCCGCCGTGGCCGGCGCCGTGCTGCTCGCCTTGCCGATCTCGACGGTGGGCGAACCGCTGGGCGCCATCGACTGCCTGTTCACCGCCACCAGCGCGGTCTGCGTCACCGGGCTCATCGTCGTCGACACCGCCGAGCGCTTCACGGCCTTCGGTCAGGGGATCATCGTCGTCCTGATCCAGCTCGGCGGTCTCGGCATCATGACCCTGTCGACCCTGTTCCTGCTCGCCCTCGGACAGAAGATGGGGATCGGCGAGCGCATGGTCGTCCGCACGACGCTGAGCCAGGCGCACGGTCGCACTCCGGGTGAGCTGGTGCGTGAGGTGGTGGCGGTGACGCTGGCCTTCGAGGGAATCGGCAGCCTGGTGCTCATGCCGCTCTTGACCTTGCGACATGGCGAGAGCTGGATCGATGCCGCCGGGCATGCCGTCTTCCTGTCCGTCTCCGCCTTCTGCAACGCGGGCTTCGCGCCCTGGTCGGACAGCCTCGCCGGTCTCCGGAGCGACCCCTGGCTGATCGGCACCGTGACGATCCTCATCATCACCGGCGGCATCGGCTTCGTGGTGCTCGTCAACCTGCGGGCGTGGCTCGGACCGGACCAGGAGGGGCAGCGGCAAAACCTGTCGCTGCACACACGTCTCGTGCTGTCGACGACCGGCGTGCTCCTCGTCACCGGCACCCTGTTGATGCTGCTCCTCGAGTGGGGGGGCGCCCTCGCCGCGCTGTCACCCGGCGAGCGTCTGCTCGGCGGTTTCTTCCAGGCCGTGACGCCGCGTACGGCGGGCTTCACGATCCTCGACACGCCGGCCCTGTCGACCCCCGCGCTCTTCGCCACCATGCTCCTCATGCTGGTCGGCGCCGGCCCGGGGTCGACCGGCGGTGGCCTGCGGGTGACCACGGTGGCCATCCTCTGGTTCATGACACGCGCGCGACAGCGCGGGCGGGCTCGCGTCGAGGTCTTCGACCGCACCCTGCCCGAGGCGACCGGCAACCGGGCGCTGGCCACCGCCTTTGCCGGCGGAGTCACGGTGCTCGCGGTCACCATGGCGCTGCTCCTGGTCGAGCGCGGCGGCATCCACGGTCAAGCCTCCCAGTTCATGGCGCTCGTCTTCGAGGCGGTCTCATCGCTCTGCAACGTCGGCCTGTCGATGGACGTGACCGGTTCGCTGACGATCGGCGGCAAGCTCGTGGTGACGCTCGCCATGCTGATCGGCCGGGTCGGGCCGCTGACCGTGGCGCTGGCGGTGGCGCGCGAGGTGGGGGTGCCACGGGTCCGGCTGGCCGAGGAGGACGTGATGGTGGCCTGACGGGCGGCGGGCGGTGGAGGTGTGCGGCCGGAGAGTGACCGATCGTCGCTTCGCGCCCACCGCTCCGCCGTGCTAGGCTCCCGCGCCAGGGCGAGGTCCGACGAGCCAGCGGCGGTCGATCGGTGACCTTGCCCGGGAGACAGCCAATGATCGACAGGAAGTTGCTCGACGTGCTGGTCTGTCCCGAGAACAAGGAACCGCTCCATTTCGCCGAGCCGTCGCTCCTCAAGGAGCTGAACGCGCGCATCGAGCGCGGCGAGGTCAAGAACCGTTCCGGCAAGACGCTGGACGGGCCGGTCGAGGCCGGCCTGGTCCGAGAGGACGGGGCGGTGCTCTATCCGATCGAGGACGACGTCCCGATCTTGCTGGTGGAGGAGGGGATCCTCCTCGGCTAAGGCCCGCCGCAGCGCGGTGGACGAGAGGTGACCCGGTGATCCCTGGGCGGGCGCGCGATCGGGAAGCGCGGAGGCGGGACGGCGCCACGGGGCGGCTCGCCGAGGTCGCGATGCGCCTCCTCGTACCGGCGCTCGTCGCGTTCGGTGGTTGTTCAGCGGGCAACGGTGACCGGCCGGCCGCGGAGCGGCCGGTCGTCGTCGTGTCGGTCCCGCCTCAGGCCGAGTTCGTCGAGCGGCTGGCCGGTGCGAGCGTCGAGCTCGTGGTGCTGATCCCACCGGGAGCGAGCCCGGCGACCTACGAGCCGACCATGCGCCAGCTGGCGGCGATGGATCGCGCCGCGCTCTACGTCAAGGTCGGACATCCCGGTTTTCCCTTCGAGCGCACCTGGCTCGATCGCCTGCTCGAGGGACATGACGATCTCGTCGTCTTCGATTGCTCCGCCCACGTCGGGCAGCAGGCCGCCGACCCGCACATCTGGGTGTCGCCGCCTGCGATGCGAGCGATGGTCCCGCACCTGGCCGCCACGCTCGCCCGCTTGCTGCCGTCGGAGCGCGACGCGATCGCCGAGCGCGAGGCGGCCCTGCTCGCCGGGATCGATGCCCTCGACGCGGACATCCGTGCCGCTCTCGCCGGCCTCGAACATCGCAGGTTCTACGTCTTCCATCCTGCCTGGGGCGCCTTCGCGGCCGCCTACGGGCTCGAGCAGGTGTCGATCGAGCACGATCACAAGGAACCGAACGCGCACCAGCTGACCGGGCTGCTCGAGCGCGCGCGCGCCGACGGCGTCCGGGTCGTCTTCGTCCAGCCGCAATTCTCGCGGCGCAGCGCCGAGGTTGTCGCCGGCGAGATCGGCGCCCGGGTGGTCAGCATCGACCCGCTGGCGCGAGACTGGGCCGAGAACCTGCGACGGGTCACCGCGGCGCTCGTCGAGGCGCTGGGGGATCGGTGAGCGGGCCGGCCGACGATCGCGCCGCGACGGGCGGCACCGGTGCCACCGGAACCGTCGGTGCTTCCGGTGCCACCGGAGCCACCGGAGCGACCGGAGCCACCGGAGCCACCGGAGCCACCGGAGCGACCGGAGCGGCCGGAGCTGCGGATGCCACCGGAGCTGCCGGAGCGTCGCCGGCCATCGAGCTTCGCGGCGTGGATGTATCCCTGGGCGGGCACCGCGTCCTCGACGCGGTCGATCTCGAGGTCCCGGTCCACGACTTCCTGGCGGTGATCGGTCCCAACGGTGGCGGCAAGACGACGCTCCTGCGGGTCATCCTCGGACTCCTGCGTCCCGATCGCGGCAGGGTGCGCGTCCTCGGGCGTGCGCCCGAGGCGGTTCGCGGGCGCATCGCCTACGTGCCGCAGTATGCCGAGTTTGACCGCGAATTTCCGATCCGAGTGGTCGATGTCGTGCGGATGGGGCGGCTGCGTCGCCATCGCCTCATGCGTCCCGGCTGCCGCGAGGACGAGCGGGTGGCGCTCGAGGCGATGGAGCGGGTCGGCATCGCGGGGCTCGCGGGCCGCTGGGTGAGGCGTCTGTCGGGCGGACAGCTGCAGCGCGTGCTGATCGCGCGTGCGCTGGCCGTACGGGCCGAGCTCCTGGTGCTCGACGAGCCGACCGCGTCGCTCGACATACAGAGCGCCGACGCCTTCTACGGCCTGCTTGCCGAGCTCTCCCGGCAGATGACCGTCGTCCTTACCTCGCACGACATCGGCAGTGTCTCGACCCACGTTCGCGACATGGCGTGCCTGAACGGCCGGCTGTTCTCGCATGCCCTCGGCGAGCTGACCCCGGCCAGGGTGGCGGAGATCTATGGTTGCCCC
>JASFRE010000086.1:0-11419 GCA_050115055.1 Candidatus Eiseniibacteriota bacterium
CGGCCGCCGAGGCGGCCGAAGACCAGCTCGCCGGCGTGCGACTCGACGGTCGACACCGGGAAGTGCGGGATCTCCGCGTACGGCACCGAGACCTCGGTCTCGATCGCGTCAGCCAGGGCGCCGAGCCCGGTGCCCAGGATGACCGCGACCGACGGCTCGAGGGTCGTGCGCTCGCGGAGCGCCGCGACCGCCTCGGCGACGAGAACGGACTCCGCCGCCCCCTGCGGGATCCGCGCCGGTGCTCCATTGGCGGACGCCGTCCCGTCCTGCGTGGCGCTGCCGGCCATCCGACTGGCCGCTCCTGTGCTCGTGCTCTTCATCGCGTGGTGACTCCTCTGGATGACCGGCACCGGTCGCATCCCGGCGCCGGCCGACGCCGGCACCAGCGGGCGTGCGACGTCAGCCCGCCCGCGCCGAGCGCAGGGCCGTCTCCACCCGCTCCGCGAGCGCCACCGGCGTCAGGCCCTCGATCCGCAGGAGCTTCTGCCGACCGCTGCTGCCGGTCACGATGTCGATCGCCTGGCGGGGCACGCCGAGAGCGCGCGCCAGGACGGCGATCACCTCGGCGTTGGCCTTGCCGCCCTCGGGAGCGGCCTTGACCCAGATCTCGAGCGCCCCATCGGGACGCCGCCCGCGGAGTGCCCGGCTGCCGGCGCGTGGCCGCACGCGCACCGTCAGCGTCGCGGTCGCCGGACGCTCAGCCGGCATCGGTTGGCGCCGGGGCGTGGCGCCGGCCGGCCGGATCGCGCACCACCTCGACCACCAGGTCGCCGGACGGGTCGCCATGCACCGCCGGCTCGTGCCCGGGCGCCGCGGCGTGCGACCGTCCGATCCGCGCCGCGGCCCGCGAGGCGGGCCCGGCGCTGCCGGCCTCCGTGCTCGCCCGAGCGCCGCGCGGCTCGTCGGCCACGGCCGGCTGGCGGGCGCCATCCATCGTCGCCGCTCGCAGCTCCTCGGCCTCGACCATCTTCATGTGCGTCTCGATCAGCGAGCGCAACCGGATCAGGTAGTTGCGTCGATCGCTCTCGAGCGCCGCGAGCCCGCGTCGCAGGTCGGCGACACGCGCCTCGGCGTCACGCAGGATCCGCTCCGCCTCCTGCTCCGCCTTGCGGATCACCAGCTGGCCTTCCTTTTCCGCGAGGCTCCGTGATTCCTCGCGCATCCCGTGCGCGGCGACGACCGAGTCGCGCAGCGTCTTGTCGAGGGAGCGATATTCCTCGAGCTGACCGTCAAGGGCGCTGACGCGCTGCTCGAGATCGGCTCGCGTGCGGATCAGCCGCTCCATCTCCTCCGCCACCTGGCCCAGGAAGACCTTGACCTCGTCGGCGTCGACGCCGCGCACCACACGCCGGAACTGCTGCTTGCGAACATCCAGTGGCGTCAGACCCATGGTCCATCTCCTGCGCTCGGGGCACGCACCGCGGCGGGGCACGCCCGCGCGACCATGCGATTCATCCATCAATCGCGACAGCCGTCAAGGGCTAAGCGCGCGGCCGCGGCGGACGCGCGCCGAAGAGAGCGGTGCCGATGCGCACCATGGTCGAGCCCTCCTCGATGGCGATCTCGAAGTCTCCCGACATGCCCATCGATAGCTCGTCGACGCGGACGCGCGGATCGCGCAGGGCGGCGAGGCGATCGGCAACGGTGCGTACGGTGCGGAAGCTACTCCGGGCAACGGCGGGGTCGGAGTCGAGCGGTGGCACGGTCATCAGACCGCGGACCTCGAGGCATGGCAGCGCCGCGATGCGCGGCACCAGCTCGAGCGCCGCCTCGGGATCGATGCCGGTCTTGGTCGGCTCATCCGAGGTGAGGAGCTGGACGAGGACCGCCAGCGCCGCCCCCTCGCGGCGACGGCTCAGGGCCTCGGCCACGCGCAGCGAGTCGACCGACTGGACCCAGTCGAACAGCCCGGCGGCGACCCCGGCCTTGTTGGTCTGGAGGTGACCGATCAGATGCCACGAGGGGCGCGGAGCATCGCCCGGCACCTCGACGCGGGGGATCTTCTGCTGCGCCTCCTGGACCCGGTTCTCGCCCAGATCGCGCAGGCCGGCAATGACCGCGGCGCCGGCCGTCGCGGCGTCGAAGCCCTTGGTGACGGCGACGAGCCGGATGCGGGACGGGTCGCGACCAGCACGGCGAGCCGCAGCCTCGATCCGCTCGCGGACGCGGGCGATCCGTCCGGCGAGCTGCTCATCGTCCGCCATCGGCGCCGGTGCTCGTGGGGAGAGGTCGTCGGGCGACCGGACGCGGCCCCGGGATCCGATGGATCAGGATTCCAGGGCGACGCCGGCGACGGTTCAGGCGGCGGCTCGCCGCGCGGGCGAGCCGGCCGTGCAAGCTGGTGGAGGCGGCGGGAATCGAACCCGCGTCCGGAGAGACTTCCACGACAACATCTACGTGCGTAGCCGGACCTTTAGATCTCGCGTCGCACGGCTCCGGCCGGCGGGATCCGATTGACGCCAGCCCATGAGATCTCGCCGGCCGCCCCTGGGCATGACGGTCGACCAGTCCGTCTGTCATGACGCTCGGTTCTCTCCCCGACGGACAAGGGAGAGGCGAACGGGCTACCCGTTAACTAGGCAGCCAGTGCCATCTCAGGAGTGGCAGTTGATTGTCCCCCGCTGGATTTACGAGGTGAGCGGGACCTCGGCACGCAGTCGCCACTTCCGTAACCCCGTCGAAGCCGTTCGCCCCCGGGTCTGGACGAGGCGGTCCGCTGAGCAGTCGGCGAGGCGCGTCCGCCCGCCGTGCGTTCCGGACGACCCAATCAAGGTGGTGCGCCGCCAGGGAATCGAACCCCGAACCCACTGATTAAGAGTCAGTTGCTCTGCCTAGTTGAGCTAGCGGCGCTTCACTGCGAAGGTTACGCTATCGCACCCGATCGCGGGAGGCAAGAGGCTATCACCGACCGGAAAGCGCGGTCAACCTCTCGCCAGCGGTCCGCCGCTAGAACGGCACGTCGTCATCGCTGCCGCCGCCGGCGCGCACCGTCCGATCGGAATACTCCTCTTCCTCGTAGGAAGGTCCACCGGACGGCGCCTCGCCGCGGTCGCCGGGGCGCCCCAGCATCTGCATGACCTGGGCGACGATCTCGGTCGTGTAGCGGCGATTGCCGTCCCGGTCCTCCCACTGACGGGTCTGCAGGCGCCCCTCGATGTAGACCTGCCGCCCACGGCTCAGGTACTGCTCGCAGATCTCCGCCAGCCGTCCCCAGGCCACGATCCGGTGCCACTCGGTGCGCTCGTTGCGCTCGCCGTCCTTGCCCTTCCACTGCTCGTTGGTCGCCACGTTGAAGTTGGCGACGACGTTCCCGTTCTGGGTATGACGGATCTCCGGATCGCTACCCAGGTTTCCGACTAGGATGACCTTGTTGACACTCGCCATCTCGACTCCTCGTTGTGGCTCGGCTCCTGGACGGGGAGCAGTTCAGGGTCCAGGCGACCGGTTGCGCTCGCGTGGCCAGGCGCCCGGGGCGCCGCATCCGGTCGCGACGGGTGGCGATTGCAGCTGGCGTGCCACCGGGCCCCGGGATCGCGACGTTCCGGCGTGACCGGGACCTCCTCCGCCGTCCGCCGCTCGGCGCCGATCGCGGCGGCGGTCGCGGCGCCCGCGGTCGCGGGACCAGTTTGACACTCCCCGGTGCCGTACGCTAGGATGCCGCTGCCCATCGATTTGATCGGGGCGTGGCACAGCCCGGCAGCGCACCTGCTTTGGGGGCAGGCAGCCAGAGGTTCAAATCCTCTCGCCCCGACCAGCCGCGCCTGTAGCTCAGTTGGATAGAGCGGCGGACTTCTAATCCGCAGGTCGGGGGTTCGAGCCCCCCCAGGCGCTCCAGGAGCGTCTGGAACCCTGGATGCCGCCGCATCATCCTATATAGCACGATCCCGACCGTCCGCGTCCACCACAGCTCGCGGCGGCGGGGTCGTCGCCCTGGCGCGACGATGGCTCGTGTCGGCAGGTGGTGGACGTAGCTCAGCTGGTAGAGCTCCGGATTGTGGATCCGGCGGTCGCGGGTTCAAGCCCCGTCGTCCACCCCACCCTTGCCGGGGCCCGTCTTCACGTTCTGCTCCTCCGCCCCGATCAGACCCCGCAGGTGCGCGACCAGCTGCCCGAAGGCTCGCGCCCGGTGACTGACCCGGTTCTTGGCCGCCGCCGTCGCCTCGGCGAAGGTCGACCCGAAGGGCTCGTAGTAGAACAGCGGATCGTAGCCGAATCCCGACTGGCCGCGCGGCGCTCGCAGGATCCGTCCCTCCACCTCGCCCTCGAAGAGGGTCTCCCGTCCATCCGGTAGCACCAGGGCCGCCACGCACACGAAGCGTGCCGTGCGCCGCGCGCCATCGAAGTCGGCCAGGCGCTCGAGCAGGAGGTGGTTGTTGTCGGCATCGGTGGCGTCGCCCCCGGCGAAGCGCGCCGAGCGCACGCCCGGAGCACCGTCCAGCGCGTCGACGCACAGACCCGAGTCGTCGGCGACCGCGGGCAATCCGCTGGCCCGCACCGCCGCGCGTGCCTTGAGAAGGGCGTTGTCGGCGAACGTTTCGCCGGTCTCCTCGACCTCCGGGAACGGCTCGACCGCGTCGAGCCCGACGAGCTCGATCGTCAACCCCTGAAGCAGTGCGCGGAGCTCGCGCACCTTGCCGGCATTGCGCGTCGCCAGGAGTAGCCGGCGCGGTGCGGCACCCGGCATCGCCGTGCTCACGGCAGGTTCCTCGGACCGCCCAGCGCGCGCCGCTGCTCGGTGATGATGCGCCGGATCCCGCCACGCGCCATGGTCAGCATCGCTTCGAGCTCCTCCTCGCTGAAGCAACGTCCCTCGGCCGTGCCCTGCAGCTCCACGAAGTGGCCGGAACGGGTCATGACCACGTTCATGTCGACCTCGGCCCCCGAGTCCTCGAGGTAGTCGAGATCGGTGAGCACGCGTCCGTCCACGATGCCGACGCTGATCGCCGCCAGGTAGTCGCCCAGGATCTGGCTCTCGATCGCATGCTGCTCCTTGAGGCGCTGCACCGCGAGCACCAGCGCGACGAAGCCGCCGGAGATCGACGCCGTGCGCGTGCCGCCGTCCGCCTCGAGCACGTCGCAATCGACGATCAGGACGCGCTCGCCGAGCGCGCCGAGGTCGGCCACCGCTCGCAGGCTGCGACCGATCAGGCGCTGGATCTCATGCGAGCGCCCGCCGATCCGGCCGCGGAAGCCGTCGCGCTGGGTGCGCTGCTGGGTCGAGCGCGGCAACATGGCGTACTCGGCGGTGATCCAGCCCTGTCCCTTGCCCCGCAGGAAGTGCGGGATCTTCTCGTCGATGGTCACCGCGCAGAGCACCGTCGTGCCGCCCGCGCGCACCAGGCAGGAGCTGTCCGCGTGGCGTTGGTAACCGAGCTCGAACGCGAGCGGGCGAATGCCGCGGGCCGTGCGGCCGGCCGGCCGGCGCTCGGGAGTGCCGCCAGCGGCCGGCGCATCGCCGGCCGGAGCTGCGGCCGGATCCAGCCCGCGGCCCGCTGCCGGCGGCGCCGTCGGATTCGCGGTCCCGGGGTCTCTGGTGCGTTTCGCCATCGATCGTCCTCGTCCGTGTTTCTGACTGTTCGTGTGCGTGTGCGTGTGCCTGTGCGCGTGGGCCTGCCGGCGGCCTGCGCGCGAGTGTCGACGCGCGCGGTCGCGCCCGCCGGCTAGCGCGCCATCCAGTCCGCAGCCCGGAGCGGGCGCTCGATCGTGAAGTGACCCGCCAGCGTGATCTCGGGCTCGCCGTCGATCAGCAGCTGCACCGCCGCGTACTCGGGGAAGTTCTGCAGCACCGTCCGCACCAGCGCTGCGAGGCTGGCATACTCGGCCGTCATGGTGCCCGTCTGACCGCTCACGGCCTGCCCGGTCAGGTCGATGTAGACGACACCGCCCGCATCGGTGAACAGGCTGCGTAGCGCCGTGCCGGCCGGCAGGGCCGGCGCGTTGCCCCGCAGCGAGCCGCTCAGCAGCTCCTCGACCACCGCCTCGATCTGCCGGGTGCGACCGGCCTTGGCAGCGACCTCGCGCATCTCGGTCACCAGACGGCCGTCCTCATCGACAAAGTGGAGCGCGTAGGCGCGCGCCCCGGGACCGAACCCGGCCGCCTCCGGATCCTCGAGCAGATCGGGGCCCAGTCCCGGCTCGCGACCGCCCGGGCCACGGACGATGAGGATGACGGCGACGACGAACACGATCAGGCCGAGCCCGATGACCAGGATGCGCAGGCCGCGGACGCCGCGCGGCGGCTCGTCGCCGGTGGCGCCACGGCGCTGCCCCCGCGCCGGGCGCGACGTGCCGCCCCCGCGGCGCGCGCGGCCGCCGCTCGACGGCGAGGGTCGACGGGCGGGGCGCGTGGGCACGTTGCGATCGCTGCGTCCGAACGCGGCGTCGCCCAGCGTGCTGAGCGGCCCTCCACCCGGCATCAGAAACGCCCCCCCGTTTCGCCGGTGGCGTCCGGATCGACCGACCCGTAGACCACTGGCTCGAGCGCCTGGCGGATGCCGGCGGCGAGCGCCGCCGCCAGCGCGTCGAGGTAGGAGGCCCGCTCCATCGCCGCCGCCGGCCCCCCGTCCTCGTACCCCTCGAGGGCGCCGACCTCGACCAGCACCGCCGGCATGCGCGCACCCTCGAGATTCCAGACCGGACGTGTCACCACCTCGCCGCGCGCGTCCGGGAAGCGCTCGCCCAGCGCCGCGAGGATGCGATCGGCCAGCTGCAGCGAGGCGAGCTGGTGCTGGGAACCGACCGATTCCCAGCGCACGAGGCTCAGGACATCGGCGGCACCGGTCGCCGTCGCAACACCCGGCACGAAGGGCGACAGGTCCTCGTAGAGCAACTGATCGCTGCCGCCGCCGCGGACCGCGGCGACGAAGCCGCCGCGCGCCAGCGCCCCGGCCAGGTCGCAGTGGATGCTGACCAGGTAGGTGGCCTGCAGGCCGTTGGCGATCTCGACCCGCCGCGGCACGTCGATGCGCTCGTCACGTTCGCGCACCAGCACCACGCGGATGGCGACGCCCCCCGAGTCGGCCGGTGGCGCGCTCAGGTGACGCTCGAGCCGACGCGCGATCTCGAGCGTCAGGTGCTTCTCCAGCACGCCGCCGCTTCCCGCGCAGCCGGTGTCCTCGCCTCCGTGCCCGGCGTCGATCACCACGAGGCGCGGGCCGGCATCGAGGGGGCCCGGCTCGACCGGCCCCTCGTCGGCCGGCAGCTCCTCGGTCTCGACCTCGAGCTCGAAGGGCTGAAAGACCAGGCCGCCCTGCCGCCCCCAGCGATCGGCGACCAGCACCTCGACGCGGCTCGGATCGTTCTCGATCCGCAGGGCGTAGCCCCGGCTGCTGTCGGAGACCCGCATGTACAGGTCGACGCCCTGCTCGCCCTGGACCATCTCGACCTGCTGGAAGCGGCCGAGGACCTGAACCGGGCCGAGGACCGATGGCGGCGCCACACCGCCCCGGAGCCGCACGATGAACAGCTGGTCGGTGTCCGACACGACCTGGGGACGGAGCCCCGGGCGGACCCGGATCGACAGACGCGTGCGATCGCCCAGCTCCTCGAGGGCGACACCGCCGACCGAGAAGGCGCTGGTGCCGAGCGCCAGGACGCGATGGGTCGAGTCCCAGTGCACATCCCCGACGACGCCGATCCGTGACACCAGCTCGAACAGGTCGAGCGGGATCCAGATGCGCCCCTCCCGGTAACGCGGCGGGCGGATCCGGTACGGTGTCTCGTCGATGATGACGAACGGGTTGTCGACGCCGAGGCGCGCGCGGTGATCGCCGATCCGGAGGAGGAGCTTCCGGGTCTCCGGCCGCCAGTACGAGGTGGCGCGCAGCACGCCGCCGACGGCGGCGGCGGTGAAGTACGGGACGCCGTCGATCTCGATGATCGGCACCGTCCGTGGCGTGACGTCGCCAGCCGTGTGCACGAGGACGTGTCCCGGCGGCACCGTCGTCCGGGCAGCGTCCGGCGGCACCGTCGTCCGGGCGGCGACCGGCGGCACCCGGCGCTCGGCAGGCGGCGCCTGCGCGCCGGCGACGTGCGGCAGGAGATCGTGCACCAGGGCAAGCGCCAGCACGAGCGCCAGCACGAGCATCTGGGGGAGCAGGCGACGGCGCGCCGGACGGGGTCGCGGCGCCCGGACGCGGGCGGGCACCGTACCGCGGCACGGTGCCACGGTGGATCGCTGCTGCCAGGCGTCTCGGCTGCCGTTCGCCATCGTTCCAGGTCGCCTCGCCGGTGGGCCGGTCGGTGCCCACGGCCCGGGTCGGTCCGTCTCCCGAGCCGGCCGGGTCGCCGCGGTGCTCATCGGCGGTATCGCTCGCGGATGGCCCGCTCGACCTCGCGATCGGAGTCGCGGCGCGCGATGGCCTCCCGCTTGTCGTAGGAGCGCTTGCCCCGCGCCAGCGCCAGCTCCACCTTCACACGGCCGGCATCGTTGAAGTACATGCGAGTGGGGACCAGCGTCAACCCCTTCTCCAGCACCTTGCCCTGCAGGCGCATGATCTCGCGCTTGTGCATGAGGAGGCGCCGCCGACGGCGCGGCTCGTGATTAAAACGATTGCCCTGCTCGTAGACCGCGATGTGGGCCCCGACCAGAAAAAGCTCGCCGTCCTCGACCGCGCCATAGGCGTCGACCAGGCTGGCCGCCCGCTGGCGCAGCGACTTGACCTCGGTCCCGACCAGCTCGATGCCGGTCTCGTGCCGCTCGAGCAGCTGGTAATCGTGGGTCGCCTTCTTGTTCGAGCAGATCAGTCGCATCAGGAGGTCGGCGCGTCGACCGCGTGCAGGTCGGGGACACGCGGCGCAGCGGCGGCCCTGGGCTCGGTCGCCCGCGTCGCGCGGCGTGAGGCGCAGTCCGGCACCCTAGCACCGGCCATGGTCCCGGAGCAAGTGGGAATGAGGCTTGCAGTTAGGCGTCCGGGAGGGACGGTGCAGGGGACCGCGGGAGGGGCCGTGAGGAGACCGGCACGGCGGGCGGCGGATGCCGGGTCCCCGGCGACACGCCCGTCGGGGCGGCGGCGCGGCCGGGCCGCACGCGGTTCTTTACAGCGTCCGGACCGCCTCCTATACTCCGCCGTCTCCGGTGCGGAAGTGGCGGAATTGGTAGACGCGCTAGGTTCAGGGTCTAGTGGGTGTACGCCCGTGGGGGTTCAAGTCCCCCCTTCCGCACCAGCTCTCCTGCTTCTCCTCCCGACGCGCATCACGCACCCAGACGCGACCGGCCACGGACGGCGTGACGGTCCCGGAGGTGTAGACCGTCGCCGCCGTCCGCGTGCCGGCCGGGCGCGTCCCGGGCGCTGGCGCCACGGGTGTTGCCGCCGCGAATGCTAGCGGTGCTGCGCCTTGACCGCGCCCCAGGTCGCTTCCTCGACCGGAGTCACGCAGTTGTTGGTCGCATCCGGCGTCGGGATGCAGCCGTTGCCCGGCGGCGGCGTGGTGCCATTGTAGGCATTGAGGCCGTCGAAGAGCTCCCAGAGCTCCGCGCCGTCGGGTCGGCGGCCAGAGGAGCGATCGTCGTCGGCCTCGTGGTTCTCGTAGGCCACCGTGTCCACGAGCACCGTATCGGCGCCGGCGATGTGCCAGAGCGCCACCGTGTCGCCCATGTTCGACAGCCGCAGCCCGTAGGCTCCCTCGCCGTGTGCGACCTGCCAGGCCTTCGACGTGCTGCCGTAGACCACCACCCGTTGCTCTGCCTGCAGGCTGCCGCTGAAGCCGTAGGCCCAGCTCCGGTCGAGATCGCCGATCCGGTAGCCATCGAGCACCACCGTGTCGGGACCGCGGTTGTAGACCTCCACCCACTCGTCGTTGGTCGAGCTGATCTCGCCGTCCCCGTCCCAGTCGCGGGCCGGATCGGCGAGCACCTCGTTGAGCACCAGACCGGTGAGGTCGCGCGCCTGCCCGACGGGCGGGCGCGCGGCCATGAGAGTTGCCATCAGGATGAGCGTGCAGCTCGCGAGCGGTCCCGCGAGCTTCCTGCACGCGCCGCATCGAACGACGCGGAATCGACCGAGTGCGTTCCCGGTGCGCAGCATGGATGCCTCGCTTGCTCGGGGTCCGGACATGCGGGGAGACGGCGACGTCGCGTGACGCACCGTGGGGTGACCTGGCGGGGTCCTCGATCCACTCGAATCAGACGTGAAGCACCGTGCCGTGCCGGCCGGCCAGCGCCTCGCCGAGGACGGCGGGCGAGGTGATGACCACGCGGTGGCCACCGTGTTCGACGAACTCGATGGCCGCCTCGATCTTCGGGCCCATCGAGCCGGACGGAAACTCGCCCGCGGCCAGCAGCCGCCGCGCCTCGACGACCGGCAGCCGTTCGAGGTCGTGCTGGGCGGGCGTGCCATAGCCGGTGGCGACCCGGTCGACACCGGTGACGTTCACGAGCCAGTCACATTGCAGGGCCCGTGCCATGACGGTCGCCGCGCGGTCCTTGTCGATCACCGCCTCGACGCCATGCAGCGTGCCGTCCGGCTCGCGCACGACCGGAATGCCGCCACCGCCGGCGGCGATCACGACCACGCCGGCGTCGACCAGCAGGCGGATGACCGGCGCCTCGACGATCTCGCGCGGTGACGGCGACGGGACCACACGCCGCCAGCCGCGGCCCGCATCCTCGGCCAGCTGCCATCCCCGCTCCGACTCGAGGACGCTGGCCCGCTGGCGATCGTAGAACGGCCCGATCGGCTTGGTCGGGCGCGCGAAGGCGGGGTCATCGGCGTCGACGCGCACCTGGGTGACGACGGTGGCGACCGGACGCGCGGCGCCGGCCCGGACCAGCTCGTCCGCCAGGACCTGCTGGATCATGTAGCCGATGCCACCCTGCGAGTCGGCACCGCAGACGTCGAGCGGCATCGGGGCGATCTCGCCCGACGCCGCCTCGTTGCGGATCAGGATGTTGCCGACGATCGGCCCGTTGCCGTGGGTGATGACCAGACGATCGTGGGGACGCAGGAACGCCGCCACCTGCCGCATCGTGCTGCGGGTGACGGCGATCTGCTGGTCGATGCGGCCGGCCTGCCCCGGCGGGATGATGGCGTTGCCGCCGAGCGCCAGCAGCAGGCTGCGTGGCGCCTCGTGCGATGCCTGGGACGACATGGATCGGTGCCTGCCTGTCGCGGCCGGCACGGCGGGAAACCGGCGCGCCGCGCGCGCCGCCTCCACCGGCCGCAGCTCACGTCACGACGACAGCGCCGCCAGGCTGTCACTCATGCGTGCCAGCGCCTTCCGGATGTTCTCGGTCGAGTTGGCGTAGGAGAAGCGCAAGTAACCCTCACCACCGGGACCGAACGAGGTCCCCGGCAGCGAGGCGACGCCGGCCTCGTAGAGCAGGTGGTCGGCGATCTGCTGCGAGGTCCGGCCGAGCTCCTTCACGTTGGGGAAGACGTAGAATGCGCCGCGCGGCTTGCGGCAGCTGATGCCCGGCAGC
>JASFRE010000087.1:0-11417 GCA_050115055.1 Candidatus Eiseniibacteriota bacterium
CGTCACCCGGAGCTCGAGCTGCCGGCGCTCCAGGCCGCGATCGACGCACGCTACGCGGAGTCCGCCACCCTCGACGGCGCCGTCCTCGGGCGGCGGCGGGCGCGTGACCAGCGCGAGCTGGCCGCCATGCTGGCCCGCGCGTTGCTGCCCGGGCGTCCCGTCTTCCTCTACCGTCACGCGTTCGAGGAGCAGCTCGACGGCTGGGAAGGACTCGCCACGCGCGATGTCGGACTGCTCGACCGTATCGTTCTCGACGCCACGCAGGCGGCGATCACCGACACGGTCTCGCTCGCATTCCGGCGGGCGGGCCACTACGCGACCGCCGACCGGCACCTCGACGGCGATCGCGCCGTCGCCAAGCGCTACGCCACCGCCGCCAATCGCGAGGGAATCCGGCGCGTCAGCCTCGGCGTCTACGCGGCCGCCGCCCGCGCCTTCCGGCAGGCGATCGCCCACGATGCCGCGTACGCCCAGCCGTGGCGCAACCTGGGTCTGCTCGCCGCCGATTACCTCGACGCTCCCGCCCTTGCCGCCGAGGCGTGGAGCCACTACCTGGAGCTCGAGACCGATCCGGTCGCCGCGAACGCAGTCCGCCAGCGTCTCGAGGCCCTGCGACCGCCACCACCCGACCGGTCGCCCTGAGACGCCCCGGAGGAGCCGATGGACACGTCACGGGTCTGCCTGATCGATGCCAACAACTACCTCTTCCGCGCCTACCACGCCATCCCGGCCATGCACGCCCCCGACGGCGAGCCGGTGAACGCCACCTATGGCTTTGCGCGCACGCTCCTCAAGCTCCTCCGCGAACGCGAGCCGCGCTACGTCGCCGCCCTGTTCGAGAGCGGCGCCTCCTTTCGCGAGGAGCTCGCCGCGTCCTACAAGGCCAATCGCCCCGAACCACCCGACGACCTCGTGCCGCAGTTCCTGTCGGCGCGGCGCGTGACCTCGGCACTCGGCATCCCGGGACTCGAGGTTGACGGCTTCGAGGCGGACGATCTGATGGGCACGCTCGCCACCCGGCTCAGCGTGCGCGGCCTCGAGGTGCTGCTGGTGTCGGGCGACAAGGACCTGGCACAGCTGGTCGCGCCCGGCATCACACTGCTCGACGTCGCCAAGAACCGCGAGCTCGACGAGGAGGGCGTCACCGAGCGCTTCGGTGTGCGCCCCGATCAGATCATCGACTACCTTGCCCTGGTCGGCGACCCCGTCGACAACATCCCCGGGCTGCCGGGCGTCGGGCCCAAGACGGCGCAGGCGCTGCTGGCCGCCGCCGGCTCGCTCGACGCGCTCCTCGCCCGGCCCGGCCAGATCGCCGAGCTCGGGATCCGCGGCCACCGGCGCGTGCTGGCAGCACTCGAGGAGGTCGGCGAGCAGCTGCACCTGTCGCGCCGCCTGGCGACCATCCGGCGCGACGTGCCGGTCGATGTCGACGTACCCGACCTCGAGTATCACGGCGCCCGGCGTCGCGAGCTCGAACCCCTCTTCGACCGCCTCGGCTTCGGCGCGCGCATCCGCGGAGAGATCCGGCGCTGGGCGCCCGAGCCATCATCCACCGGGAGACTCGACCTGTGACCACCTCCAAGCCGCCGCTCCGTCTGCTCTTCGTCTGTCTCGGCAACATGTGCCGCAGCCCGACTGCCGAGGCGCTCTTCCGGCAGCGCGCTGCCGAACGCGGTGTCGGCGACCGCTTCACCACCGCCTCGGCCGGAGTGATCGCGCGCGGCAACGACGTCGCCGCCCTCGATGCGGTCGAGGTGGCAAGCGCGCACGGTGTCGACATGCACGATCACCTGTCGACACCGCTCACCGCCGAGGTCATCCGTTCCCAGGACCTCATCATCGTCATGGACCGGATGATCGCCCAGGACGTGCTCAATCTGGTGCCGGATCTCGGGACGCGACTGCAGCTGCTCATGCGCTTCGCGCCGGACGGCCAGCCACTCGACGTGCCGGATCCGATCGGCGAGCCGCGCGAGGTCTTCGAGGCCAGTTATCGCCTCATCGAGGCGGGGGTCGACGGATTGCTCGACGCCCTGGTCGAGCCGGACGACCCGGGCGACGCCGGGCCGCCGCCGGTCTCGTAGCGCCACGCCGGGGCGATGGCGACCCGCCGCCGCTAGGAGCGGGTGGCCGTTCCACCCCCACCCGACACGGCACCCTCGCCGGCTGGCCGGTGGCCGGCGGAACGGCTGGCCGATTCGTCCGGCCAGCCGCCGTCGACCCCCTCGTCGCCGGCGGCACGGTCATCGCCCGCGCCGCGCGACAGGCGCTCGCGCTCGATCTCGATCAGCATCGACTCGGAGATGTCATCGGTCGGATAGCGCCCGGAGAAGCAGGCGTTGCAGAACTGCTTGACGCGGGGATTGCCCTCGCCGGCCGCGGCCTCGAGGTCCTCGAGGTCCTGGTAGATGAGGCGGTCGACGCCGATCAGCCGTCCGATCGCGTCGGGCTCGCGGCCGCGAGCGATGAATTCGAGACGCGTCGCCATGTCGATGCCGTAGACGCACGGGTAGCGCAGCGGCGGCGCGGTCGAAGCCAGGTAGACGCGCTCGGCACCGCAGCGGCGCACCATCTCGACGATCTTGCGCGAGGTGTTGCCGCGGACGATCGAGTCGTCGACGAGCAGCACGCGCTTGCCCTCGAAGACCATGCGGATCGGGTTCAGCTTGTGCCGCACCGAGCGGCGGCGGCTGCCCTGGTCGGGCATGATGAAGGTGCGGCCGACGTAGCGGTTCTTGACCAGACCCTCGCGGTACGGCAGCTCGAGCTCGTTGGCGATGGCATGGGCGGCATGCCGGGCCGAGTCGGGGACCGGCACCACGACGTCGATGTCGAGACCGAGGCGCCGGATCTTGGCGGCGAGCCGCTGTCCCATGCGCATCCGCGTGTGGTAGACCGAGATCCCGTCCAGCATCGAGTCCGGGCGCGCGAAGTAGACAAACTCGAAGAGACAGGGTGTCAGCTGACTCGGTACCACCTGGCGGCGATGCACCTGCCCCTCCAGGTCGACGAGGATCGCCTCGCCCGCGGCCGGGGCCGGCTCGAGCTCGTAGCCGAGCACGTCGAGGACGACGCTCTCGGAGGCGACCGCGTAGGAGACCTGGCCGTCCAGCTCGCGCCGCCCGAAGGCGATGGGCTTGATGCCGTAGGGATCGCGGAAGGCATAGAGGCCGTGCCCCGCGATGAAGCCGACCACGGAGTAGGCGCCGTGCACGCGCTTGAAGACCTCGTTGACCGCGGCGTAGTAGGAGCCGGTCGAGAACCCGACCTTGGCCTGATGGCTGAGCGCGAGCGCGAAGACGTTGAGCACGATCTCGACGTCGCAGCCCGAGTCGATGTGACGGGCGTCCTCCGCCTCCAGCTCCTCCTTGAGCTCGCGGTAGTTGGCCACGTTGCCGTTGTGCGCCATGACGATCCCGTAGGGGAAATTGACGACGAACGGCTGGGCGTCCTCGACACCGCCGGAGCCGATCGTCGGGTAGCGCACGTGCCCGACACCGATCGAACCCTGCAGGAGATCGAAGCCGCCGTTCTTGAAGATATCGCGGACCAGGCCGCTACCCTTCTGCACGTGGAAGCGACCGTCGTAGGTGATGATGCCGGCGGCGTCCTGCCCCCGGTGCTGCACGGCGACCAGGCCATCATGGATGTCGCGCACCGCACGGTCGCTGTGGATGAGCCCCAGGAAACCACACATCGCAGTCTCGCTCCGCGGGTGATGGCGGGGGGCTGCCGGTCGACCGCCGGGCGCCCCCTCTCCCTTCTTCGATGCCGGACCCTCAGGCTCGCTGGGCGACCTCGCCGGGACGCGCGTCGCCGGCGCCGGCCTGGATCTCCTCGGGAATGTAGGCCTGGAGATGCTCGAGCGTCGACGCCTCCTTGATCAGGTGGCGGGCGATCACCATGCGCTGCACCTGGTTGGTGCCCTCGTAGATCTGGGTGATCTTGGCGTCCCGCATGTACTTCTCGATCGGATAGTCCTTCATGAAGCCGTAGCCGCCGAAGACCTGCACGGCGTTCGTGGCCACCTCCATCGCGGTGTCGGTGGCGAAGCACTTGGCCATCGCCGCCATCTTCGACAGGTCGCGTTCGCCCCCCTCGACGGCACGCGCGGCCGCATAGACCAGCTGGCGGGCCGCCTCGACCTTCATCGCCATGTCGGCAAGCAGCGTCTGGATCATCTGGAAGCTCGAGATCTTCTGGCCGAACTGCTCGCGGCGGTTGGCGTAGACATTGGCCAGATCGAGGGCGCCGGCGGCCAGCCCGACGCCCTGCGCCGCCACCCCGGGCCGCGCATGGTCGAGCGTCACCATGGCGTGCTTGAAGCCGTAGCCGGGCTTGCCGCCCAGCAGGTTCTCGTCCGGCACGCGGCAGCCGTCGAAGTGGAGCTCGACGACCGGCACGCAGCGAATTCCCATCTTGTCCTCGACCTTGCCGATCGTGAAGCCGGGTGTCCCCTTCTCGATCACGAACGCCGAGATACGGCGCGACCGCGACTCGGGATCGGTCACCGCGAAGATGCTGTAATAGTCGGCGGCGCCGCCGTTGGTGTTCCACTTCTTCTCGCCGTCGAGGACCCAGTCGTCTCCGTCCCGGCGAGCGCGCATCCGCATGCCGCCGGCGTCGGAGCCGGCGACCTTCTCCGACAGACCGAAGGCGATCAGCTTCTCGCCGGCCGCGATTCCCGGCAGGTAGCGCCGCTTCTGCTCCTCGGTGCCGCCGACCAGGAGCGGGAACGAGCCGAGGGCATTGACCGCATAGAGCACGCCGACTCCGCCGCAGGCCTTCGACAGTTCCTCGACCACCAGGCAGAGATCGAGGATCCCGGCCCCGGCACCCCCGTACTTCTCGGGGATCCAGACGCCCATCAGACCGGCCTCGGCCAGCCCGTCGCGGATCTCCCACGGATAGGTCTGCTCGCGGTCGTAGCGGGCGGCCAGCGGCCGGACGACGCGCTCGGCCACCTCGCGACCGCGCTCCCGCCACATGAGATTCTGCTCGCTCAAGGTTGCCGACATGGCTCGCGTTCCTTCCTGGTCGGTACCCGGCCGCCGACGCCCGAGGCCGGGCGGCCCCTTTCACTGACGAGAAACGGCGAGGATAGCACAGGCAACGCGACCGGCAAGGCCGCCCGTCACACCAGCCCCTGGCACACCCCCACTTGCGGCCCCCGGTTCCACGACGTATGATCCCCGGCCGCGCCGGCACCCCCGTCGAACCGGCGCGCGCCGGGCTCCGACGATCATCATGAACCCCTTGAACCGATTCATCTCCACCACGCTGCCCCTGGTGCCGCGACCCATCGTGGGGCGCATCTCCCGCCGTTACATCGCCGGCTCCGGCCTCGACCAGGCCGTGCGCTGCATCGCCGAGCTGAATGCGGCCGGATTCACCGCCACGGTCGACATCCTCGGCGAGCACACCCGGGATCTCCGCCAGGCGTCGGCGGCCACGGACGCCTACGTCACCCTCCTCGATCGCATCGCCGCCGAGGGTCTCGACTCGAACATCTCCGTCAAGCTGAGCCAGCTCGGTCTGCTCATCGACTCCGCCGCCTGCCTGGAGGCGATGCGGCGCCTGTGTCGTCAGGCCGCCGGTCACGGCAACTTCATCCGGATCGACATGGAGGACGCCACGGTCACCGACGCGACCCTCGACCTCCACCGGGCGCTACGCGCCGACCACCCGGCGGTGGGGGTCGTCCTGCAGTCCTGTCTCCGCCGGAGTCGGGCCGATGCGCGCCGGCTCGCCGCCGAGCGCACGAACGTCCGGGTCGTCAAGGGCATCTACCTGGAGCCCTACGCGATCGCCTACCACGACCGCGAGATCGTCCGCCGCAGCTTCGTCGAGCTGGTCGAGATCCTGCTCGAAGCCGGCTGCTACGTCGGCATCGCCACGCACGACGAGATCATCGTCTACGAGTGCCTGGCGCTCATCGACCGCCTCGGGCTGGCGCCCGATCGCTACGAGTTCCAGATGCTGCTCGGCGTCCGCCAGGACCTACGACAGGTGATTCGAGATGCCGGGCACCGTCTGCGGGTCTACGTGCCCTTCGGCGACGACTGGTACGCCTACTCGCTCCGCCGGCTGAAGGAGAACCCCGAGATCGCCGGCCACGTGCTCCGCAATCTCTTCCGCGCGTGACCCGCCGCACACCGCCAGGCGCACCGCCGCCGGTCATGCTCAGCGAATCGGCGCGAAGTAGGGATGGCGTGCGATGGCAGCGCGACGGCCGAGGCGGAGCCACGCCAGCAGGACCACCGCATCGACGGCGCAGCGGAACACACCGCGCCGCTCGAGCTTGCGCGGCGAGTTCAAGACCGGCGCCGGCATCCTGAGCGGTGCCACCAGGCGGCGGGCTCGCCGCCCGAGGTCCACGTCCTCCATGGCCGGCAGGTCGCTGAATCCGCCCAGCCGGTCGTACAGCGTCCGGCTCAGGAATGGCGCCTGGTCGCCGTAGTAGGTGCCGGTCAGCCGCGAGCGCAGGCTATGGACCCGCGCGGCCAGCCGGATCCCGAGCCCCCCCCGCCAGTAGCGGTGCGGGAAGCCACCATAGAGCCAGCTACCGGTTCGCGCCCGTGCCGCCAGCGTCTCCAGGCGCCCGAGCGCGCCCACCGGCAGTCGCGTGTCGGCGTGCAGGAAAAGGAGCAACGCGCCCGCCGCCTGCTCGGCACCGCGCACCAGCTGCCGCGCCCGACCGGCCGGGCCCACCAGCAGCTTGACTCCGGCGTGGCGTGCCACCCGTTCCCGCGTCCCGTCGGTGCTGCCGCCATCGGAGACGATGATCTCCGGCATGGAGCCGACGTCACCGCCGGCGACCTCGCGATGGAGCGCCTCGAGGGTGCCATCGATCAGCATCGCCTCGTTCAGCGTCGGGATCACGATCGACAGCACCGGTGCACCCATCGTCGCGGTCCCTCAGTCGTGGTGGATGCCGTCGGAGCCGGGGACGAACTTGAGACCGCCGCGCCGGTAGACGATCTCGCCGGCTCCGGCCAGCTGCATCTGCCAGACGACGTGCACGCCCCCACCGGCATCGACGGCGATCGACGGCGCCATGTTGAGCGGCGCATCGTCGCGACTGAGTCGCCGCTCGCCGACCACGGCGCCGTGCTCGACCCGCGCATAGACGATATGGAGCTCCACCGGCCCGCCCGGGGTCCGCGGTCGCGCGTCCTCCCAGACCAGATGGGCAACACCGCTGGCATCCACCGCCATCTGCGGAGCCCGCGCCGGACCCTGTTCGCCGGCGACGCGCCGCGGCGGCTCCGGCTCGGCGGCGCCGAGCGTCCAGCTCGTGGCGTAGATGGCGCTCTCCTGAGCCCGCGCCTCCTGCCACACGAAGTGCAGGTGCCCGGCTGGCTCGACGTCGACCACCGGCCGTCCCTGGTCCGACGCCTCGGGGTGCTCGCCGATGGCGCGCGGCGCGCTCCAGCGCCCGCCGGCATTCCAGCGATACAGGATCACCCGGCCCTCGGGACGCCGATCGCTCCACACCAGATGGAGGCGGTTGTCCGGGCCGACCGCGAGGTGGGCCTGCGTCGAGGGCCGCTGGTCGTCGGGCGACACGATCTCCGGCGCCGCCCAGCCGCCGTGCCGTGTCCACCGCGCGGCACGCACCTCGTAGGTGCCCCCCAGTTTCTCGGTCCAGGCGGCGAAGATCTCCCCGTCCTCGCCGGTGGCGATGGTCGGATCGAAGACGAGGCCCGGACCCGCGGTCAGCACCGTGCCGACCAGCGGCACGTCCGGTGTCGGAGGCAGCTCCCCGGCCCGCACCTCGAAGCGCCCCGGACGCGCCTCGATCCAGACGATCTGCGCCCGGCCGGAGGCATCGATGGCGATCGCCGCGTCGCCCGAGTAGACCGTGTCGCTGCGGCCCGGTCGCCAGGGCGGCGTGTCCCAGCCCGCGGCGCTCGCCCGCCGCGCCATGAGCTCCGGCTGGTCGCCGGGACCGATCTCCGACCAGATCACGGTGGGGCGATCGCCGTCGAGCGCGATGGCCTGCGGTGTGACCTGGTTCAAGACCGACGCCGTCAGCGACTCCGACAGGTTCTCGGTCGGTTGCATGAAGCTCGACGGGTCGGCTGCAACGGCGGGCACGGCGCTGCAGAGTGCGACGGCGAGCGCCGCCGCGACGAGCCCGCGCTGCGCGACGGGGGCACCGGCCGCGGGCCACGAACGGTTCTGTCGAGTCGCTGCCATGCGGCGGAACCTCGATCCGGCGATCATCCGCCGGCGATGCGGGGGGCGCGTCACCGGTGGCCGGCCGACCGCGCATCGTGAAGCCGGCGTGCAGGTCGCGCGGCGACCGGGACGACCTTCGATGCTAGCAGATGCCCCAGGTGCCGACCAGCAACCGGAGCCGAGCGACGCTGGAGCTGGCGGCAGGCACCGAGAGGAGCGTTGACGGCAACCGCACGGCACGGATACCATGATTCCTCGTCGGTCTCCTGCCCATCCGTCACGACGCTCCGGACGCGCGACCCCGGAGCAGCGAGGCGCGCGTGACCCGTCCCACCCCACCCACCGAGAGCGTTCGACCCGTGGCGCACGAGCGCCCGGCAAGCGCCGCCGAGGCGCCGCCGGCCGGTGACGTGAAGACGGTCACGATCGACGACGGGGCAGCGCGTCGTCTCGCGGCCGGCCACCTCTGGGTCTACCGGAACCAGGTTGTCGGTGGTGGCCCACTGCGCGACGGGAGCTTCGTGCGCGTGCGCACGCGACGTGGCGAGTGCCTGGGCCGTGCCATGGTCTCCGCGACCTCGACCATCGCCCTGCGCCTGGTCACGCGACGCGATCGCCCGGCCGACTCGCAGCTGGTCCGGGAGCGCGTCCGGGCAGCGCGGGTACGCCGCCAGCGCCTGGGAATCGCCACCCGTGACGCGGCCAGCGCCTACCGGCTGCTGCACGCCGAGGCCGACCGCCTGCCGGCCACGGTCGTCGATGTCTACGGACCGCACGTCGTCGTGCAGACGCTGACCCGCGCGGCCGAGAACCTGTTGCCGGCGCTCGAGCGCGCGCTGGTCGACGAGCTGGCACCGGCCTCGATCCTGGCGCGCAACGACCCGGCGGTACGCGAGCTCGAGGGACTGCCGCGCGAGGTCCGGCAGCTGCGGGGCGAGACGCCGCCAGGCGTCCACATCCACGAGGACGGTGTGCACCTCGAGGTCGATCTGCGCGCCGGTCACAAGACCGGCGCTTTCCTCGATCAGCGTCAGAACCGGCGCCGGACCGGGGAGCTCGGCGGGCGCCGCGTACTCGACTGCTTCTGCTACGACGGTGCCTTCGCGCTGCACGCCGCACCTCGCGCCGAACAGGTGACGGCGGTCGACATCTCCGCCGAGGCGCTCGCCCGCGCCCGCCGCAACGCACGCGACAACGGTCATCGTGCGATCGAGTTTCGGGAGGCCAACGCCTTCGACGTGCTGCGCGAGTATGCCGCCGAGGGGCGCCAGTTCGATCTCGTCATCCTCGACCCTCCGGCGTTCGCCAAGAATCGCGCGGCCATCGAGGGCGCCCTGCGCGGCTACAAGGAGATCAACCTCAGGGCGATGAAGCTCGTCGCTCCGGGCGGTTGCCTGGTCACGGCCAGCTGTTCGTACCATCTCGACGAGCGACACTTCGGCGAGGTGCTCTCGGCCGCCGCCGCCGATGCGCGGCGCGAGATCGTCGTCGTCGAGAAGCGCGGCCAGGCACCGGATCATCCGGTCCTGCTCGGGGTGCCGGAGACCGCCTACCTCAAGTGCTGGATCCTCGAGCTCGGCGGACCGTTGGCCGCGATCGCTCGTGGACGCCGCCCCCGTCGCTGATTCCCGGAGGATCGGACGTGTTCTGGTCTTGGATCGCCATCGCCGTCCTCGCCCTGATCGTCGCCCTGCTCACCGGACGTCTGACACCGCTCATGATCGGCGGCGGTGCATCGCTCGCCGCCGCCGCCGCCCATCTCGCCTGGCCGGGTGCGATCCAGTGGTTGCTCTGTGCCGCCGGTTTCGTCGTCGGCGGCGCCGTCGCCTGGCACAGCAGCCGCCGCTGAGCCGTCGAGCCGCAGGTCACTCGAGCGTCCGCCGCACCGACCCGATGAGCAGCGCGCGCGCCGCCGCGCGGCGCGCCGCCAGGTCTCCGGTCTCCGCGGTGTCCGGCTGGCGCCTCGCATCACGCACGCCGATTGCCCGCCGGGCGCGCTCGTACTCCTGCCGCTCGAGCAGCGCCCGCAACGCCGCGAAACCCTCCGCCGACGGACTGGCGGCGAGTTCCTCCAGGACCGCCGGCGTCAGCGGGTCATCGCCGGCCCCGAGCGCCATGACGAGGAGCACCGGGTCCGGCCGGCGCACCGTACGGTCGTCCCTCCCTGCTCCCGACGGGCCGGGCGCGGTCACGACGCCCCGTGCCGCCTCGAGCATGGCGCGGGTCGCCAGGCCTCCGAAGCGACCGAGCGCCCGGGCGGCGGCGAAGCGCGCGCCGTGGAACGGATCGCCGGTGGCGGCGATGAGCGCTGCGACGCACCTCGCGAGCCCGTCCTCTCCGGCGAGGGCCACCGAGCGCGCCGCCTCGCGGACCGCCGGATCCGCCGCGCGCCCGCGCCGGGCGCGCGCCCCGTGCTCGCCCAGCGCGTAGGCCGCCGCCTTGCGGACCGCACCGGCCGTGTCGGCCAGCGCCGCGATCAGCGCCGGTAACGCCTCGCGCCCGGCTCCACGCGCCAGCGCCTGCGCCGCCGCCGCCCGCACTCGCCAGCTCGCGTGTCGCCGGAGCACATCGATGAGCGCCGGCGCGGCGCCCGTGGTTTCCATGCGCTCCAGGCACCAGGCCGCGGTGCGAACCGTGCGCTCGTCGTCGCTCGCCAGCGCCGCGGTGAGCGGTTCCACCGCCGGTGCACCGATCGTCCGGAAGAGATCCTTGAGCGCATGCCGGTCGCGCGCCACCTGGGTCCCGAGACGCGACACGAGGTCGGGCACCACCGCCGCACCACGCCGCACGAGCTCGGCACGCGCCGCCCGCCGCTCGCCGGCGAAGCGCGGCTCGCCCGACGCGGCACGATCGAACAGCCGGTCGACGTCGAGCGCCCGGACCGCCGCCGGCACCGAGTCCGGCAGCACGAGCGGTGCCTCCAGCGGGCGCCAGTCGGGCGGCTCGACCGCCACGGTGGCACCTGGCGGCAGGGCCGCGACCGCCGCCTCCCAGATCGCCGCGCGTGCGGACCCGGCCGTATCCTCCCAGCACCCGGCGATAGCGCCGATCACCGCCGCACCGGCGTCGACGCCGACGCCATGCACGCCACGCTGCCAGAGGCTGGACGGTGCGGCGCCCGGCGCGTTCTCCAGGTAGCGATCGTCGCCCCCGGCGTGCAGGGCGATTCCGATGCTGCCGTAGTGGCGGCGGAAGTTGCCGTAGCCCAGGGTGTTGCGCGAGCTGTGGAGCAG
>JASFRE010000088.1:0-11389 GCA_050115055.1 Candidatus Eiseniibacteriota bacterium
CGCCCCCGTGCATAGTCCTCTCCGAATCCCCACTTCTCCATCTGGAAGCGCAGCCGCGTGACGAGCTCCGTCGCCCGGCGGCGGTCGACGTCGAGATGCACCGTGCGCGCGCTGCCCGGCTCGACGACGAACGCCCACGACGCGCGCTCGCCGACGAAGTACTCGACCAGCGCGGTAGCGGGCTCGAGTTCGTCCTGCACGTCGCCGAGGGTGGCGGTCTCGCCCCAGGTCAGCGCCGACAGCGCCGCGTCGCGGTGCGCCAGCCGCTGGGCGAGGTCGGCGATCTCGGCCTCGCAGGCGCGCAGGCGCGGCCCTGCCCGCCGCGCCCGGCGCTCGTCGCGACGTCCCGGACCGGCCTCCGGATCGAAGCCGGCCAGCCAGTTGAGCTCGGTCCGCAGGCGCTCGAGACGCTCGGCGAGGGCACGGGCCCGCGCGTCGTCGCGTTGCCGGGTGACGCGGCGCAGGCGACCGGACAGCAGATCGGCGAGGGCGCGCGAGCGTGAGCGCTCGACCAGCTCGAAGGCCTCGCCCACCGCCCGCGGACCGCCGCGCGCCAGCACGTGATCGATCAGGTCGGCATAGAGCGGTGCCTTGTCGTCTGCGAAGCGGATGCGGAACTCGTCGATGCCGAGACGCGAGCGTAGCGCCTCGACACGCTCGACGGCGCGCCGGTAGTGACGCCCGGCCCGCCGTGCGTCACCATCGCGCGCCGCCAGTCGTCCGTCCAGGTGGTCGATCTGCGCGGCGAGCCATGGCGAGCGCGTACGGCGCAGGCTCCGGCGAGCCGCCAGCAGCTCGCCACGCGCCACGTCACCCCGGCCGCGTTCGAGCTCGACCGCGGCGCGGCGCACGCGCGCCATGGTCTCCTGCCGCGGCGTGCTCCGTCGCGCGAACACCGCGCAGGCGTCGGCGAGGCGCACGCTGGCGGCCGCCCGTCGTCCCGCTGCCGCCTCGGCCACCGCCAGGTAGGTCGCGGCCAGCGCCGCCGAGACCTCCTGGCCGTCGTCCGCGAACGCGGCGCGTGCCTCCTCGTAGAGCTCCATGGCCTGCCGCGGCCTGCCACCCCCCTCGACCGCCAGGCCGACCAGCAACGTCGCATGCGCGCGCTCGACCACCATTCCCAGCGTCTCGGCCAGCGCCCGTGCCCGTCGCCCGAGCGCCGCCGCCCTGACGAAGACGTTCATCTCGAGCAGCAGCTCGGTCAGGTCGATGAGCGTCAGGCACTCGAGCTGCCGGTGCTCGAGCGCCTCGAAGGCGGCGCGCGCCGTGTCGAGATGCTCGTAGGCGCGATCGTAGTCGGCGGCGAGGAGCGCCGTGTAGCCCAGATGGCAATCGGCATTGGCGGCCAGGAAGCGCTCGCCCGCGTCCTGGGCGAAGTCGCGCACGATGCGCGCCAGGCGCTCGGCGCGGTCGATGCGCCCCTCGGCGATCAGCACGTTGATGCGGTTCTGCTGGATCTGGGCGGCCATCCCCGCATCGCGGAGCCGCCGCGCGACGCGCAGTGCCCGATCGTACCGGCGGCGTGCGTCGGTGTGGCGCTCGCGCCGGTAGTGGATGGTGCCGAGGTTGGTGTCGAGCCGCGCCGCCGCGGCCGCCTGGCCGTGACGTGCCAGCGCCTGCCGCCCGCGCTCGCCGACCTGGAGGGCGCGCTCGTAGCGTCCCAGGTACATCAGGGTGTTGACCTGACCGGTGGCGGTGCGGGCAGCCGAGACCGGGTCGCCCGCCGCGGCGTAGAGGCGCTCGGCGGTCTCGTAGCAGGCCAGCGCCTCCTCGTTGCGCAGCACACCGGCCAGGGCGTGCCCCCGCACCCAGATCGCCCGCGCGCGATGGCGCGAGGAGCCACTCGCCTCGGCGATCAGCATCGCACGCTCGGCGGCGGGCAGCGCCGCCGCCGGATCGTCCCGGAGCCGCCGCAGCACCTCCCCGGCCACCGCCTCGAGGGCGGGCTCGAGCGCCTCGTGGCGCGCGGTGGTGACGAGCTGCCGGGCCGCGGTCTCGTCCGCGGCTCCGAGCAGGCTGCGGGCCAGCGTGCTCATCGCCCGGACGGGATCGAGCAGCGCACCGCGCGGGAACCGGTGTGCAGGTGGATCGCGAGCGCGGCCGGTTGGTGGGGATCACTGCCCGGCAGCTCCGTGGCCCCGGCCGCGAGCTCGACCAGGAACTCACCGAGCTGATCGGAGGCTCCCTCGACCAGGACGCGGTCGTCGCTGGTGACGCGAAAGCGGATGCCGGCGGCCGGCCGCGGCTCGGGATCGGCCGTGATCACCTGGCCCACGAGACGCGCCGCCTCGCCGATCTCCTCGATCTGCAGATCGAGCTCGATACCACCGCCCTCGAAGCGCAGGCGGCGGGTCTGCTCACCTCCCCGCGCGCCGGCGAAGGCGGTCGATGGTGCGGCGAGAGAGTCGAAGACGAGCCGGGCGGTCTCCGTGACCACCCCCGCCAGCCACCCGGCGAGCGCCCCGGCCGCTCCGCTCGACGCGCCGGCCGTGCTGGCCGCGCCGGCCAGGGTCCGAGCACCCCTGGCCCCGAAACGCTCGATCACCGCCGCCACGAGGTGCGCCGGCGGCTCCGGCGTCGAGTCCGCCACCGTCATCGTCGCGATCAGCGACGCGAGCGCCCGTCGCAGGTCGGCGCAGCGCCCGCACGCCTCGAGGTGCGCCTCGACGCGACGGCGCGCGGCGTCCGTGAGCCGGCCGTCGATCAGGTCGGCGATCTGTTCGCGGGTTGGGTGACTCATGGTCATTGCTCCGCCCGACAGACCGTCCGCGGAATCGGAAAATACATGTGCGGCACGCACTCGTCTGTGGGTGGATTCACGGCCTCGACTCCCCCTCGACCGCCTCGTCGCGCTCGTACTGCCGGAGCAGCTTGGCGAGGCAGCGGGCCCGCGTCGGGCCGATCGATCCGACCGGCATGTCGAGCCGGCGGGCGATGTCCCGGTAGGAGACCGGCTCGCTGGCGGTGTGGCTGCCGTAGAGCAGCTCAAGCAGCCGCCGGCAGCGCTCGTCCAGACGCCCGAGCGCCGCGCGCACGCGGTGCTGCTCCTCGAGCGCTGCGATCACCTCGTCGATCTCGGGCGCGGCATCGGCGGTGCGCTCGAGGACGGCCTCGGCATCCTCGATGCCGCGCCGACGTCGCGTGACATCCACGGTCAGCCGACGCGCGGTGGTCACCAGCCAGGCGCGGACGCGCGATCGGTCGCGGAGGGTGGGAAGCGCCGCCAGCAGGCGCGTGAAGGTGTCCTGGAACACGTCGTCAGCCTCGTCGCTGGCGAGGCCGGCCCGGCTCGGTACCGCATAGACGAGTCGCCGGTAACGGTGGACCAGCACCTCCCAGGCCACCGCCTCGCCAGCGGCGCAGCGGGCCACCAGATCCCCGTCATCCAGCCGCTCGAGTCGCGCCCGCAGCGACGCGCCCACCGACGACCCCGTCGTCCGGCCGCTCTTCCCAACGCCGGCATCGGTCGATGGCGTCCGGTCCCGTCTGTTGCGCAGCGCCGTCAGACTCCTGCCTCCCCGTCCACGCCGGAGTCGCGTGGCACGACCCGGCAGGCGCGGCGAGTGTATCAGACCGAACCCGCTGGCGCGTCGTGGCAGGAGTCGCTCAGCGGTAGAGGGCCTTCACCGCGCCCCAGGTCCCGTCGGCGACCGGTACCGGGGGCTCGCAGCTCTCGTAGAGGTTGCGCGCCAGCTGCCGATTGCCGGGATGCGCCAGCGCGTCGCAGTCGTCCGCGAGGAGCTCCGCATCGGCGAGAAGGACGACGTCGCCGCAGGGATCACCGGGCGTGCCGAGCGCCGGAGCCGTGGCGATCAGCACGTGCTGGCCGTCCCCGGTCCGCACCAGCTCGATGCCCGGCGCGGCGACCGACAGCTCGTTGGTCTGACCGTACGCGAGCTCGCCGATGCCCATGGTGACGCCGTGCCCGGCGACGATCTGCGTCGTCAGATTGCCGCAGGTGGCACCGTGTGCCGCGTCGCCGACCCCGAGCCCGGTCTGCAGGATCCCCAGGAAGTTGTTGGCGGCCGTCGCGACGTAGGGCGGCGTGGCGTCGGTGATCACCACCAGCCGGTGCTCCAACCCCCAGTTGATGGCGAGGATGAGGAGCTCCTCGAACTGGAGGACGACGCTCGGATCCTCGTACCCGATGAGCGAGATGAAGGTCAGGCGCTCCCGTGCGACGTCTGAGAAATCATCCGAGATGACGACGTTCACGTCAGGGTAGGTGTTCTCGTAGAGCGCGGCGAGCTGCGTGTAGCCGGGGTCGTACCCGGCGTGTCCCGTGTAGATGACGATGTCCTCGGCACGCGGCGCCGTCGTCGTTAGACAGGTGGCAACGGTCAGGACCCCGAGGACGAGCAGTTGGCTGCGGCCCATGTTCGACTCCTTGTCGGGTTGAGGTGTCACCGAAACGCGGCACGCCCCGCGCCGGCGACGCGCGCCGCCCGCCGGGCGGAGCGGCGCGCGCCTCGCACGATGACGCGGGAGGCTACGGCAGGCGGATCAGCTTCTGCGTCTGTCTGACGTCGTCGACCTGCATCTGCACCAGATAGACCCCGGCCGCCGCGCGGCGACCGCCGGTCTCGAGACCGTCCCAGGCGCGGACGTGATGCCCGGCTTCGGCGACACCCTCGTAGAGCGCCCGCACGTGGCGCCCGCTCACGTCGAAGATGTCGATGCGCACCCGTGCCCGCGCCGGCAGCGTGTAGCTGAGCTGCGTGCCGACCGAGAACGGGTTCGGGGTCGCCGCCGCCAGCACCGGCCGTCCGGGCGCGGCACCGGCCGCGTCGTCGACCGCCGTCGTGCCGCCGGTCACCTCGAAGGAGGCCGCCGCCATGTAGGGCCCGTAGAGCTCCGGATCGGCGGCATGCGCCCGCCAGTACCAGGTGCCGTTCGGCAGGTCCGGGGTCACCGTCCAGGCCGTCGTGCCGGCACCCTCGGCCACCCCGGTCACCTCGCGGACCGGCACCGTGAGCAGCGGATCGGCGTAGATGCGGAAGGTGTAGGTCAGCGGATCGCCCTCGGGATCGACCGCATTGGCCACGACCAGCGTCGGGGCGGCCGGCTGGTTGCCGGCACCGTTCGGCGGGCTGACCAGCACGGGGGCGCCCGGCGCCTCGTTGCCGCTGCCGTTGTCGAAGATGCAGAAGTCGTCGACGCCGCCCTCGACGATGTCGCCGGTCGCGGGGCCGTCCGACGCCTGGATGCGGATCCGCATCTGGCTCGTCAGCGGCAGGTGATCCTCGAGGTCGACGATGAGGGAGTTCCAGGTCGCCGAGTGCGTGACGTCGCCGATGTCGACGAGCCGCACCGGGTAGCTCGACCCGCCGTCGTTCGATACCTCGATGCGGAAGAAGTCCTGCGAGTCGTCACCCGGGTCGCGCTGGCCGTGGAACCAGTTCATGTCGAGGCGCGCGCTGGCGAGCCCGCTGGCGTCGAAGATCGGCGTCCGCGTGGCGCTGATGCCGCCGTCGACGTCATCGACACCCACCGACGAGTTCTGGCCGGTGATCCAGCCGTAGATGCCGGGGGCCGGCGTCGTGTCGTCGCCCGGCTGGTACTCGGTCGGATTCGGATCGATGCGGACGAAGGCCCCCGTGCTCGCGGTGTGCGACGGGTCCTGCTCCCAGTCCGAGGCGCTCTCGAAGTCCTGGCAGTAGACGATCGGCGCCTCGCCGACCCGGAGCGTCAGCTGGCCGGTGGCGGTGAAGCCGCCCGCCTCGGTGATCGTCACCTCGAGGTCGGCCAGGTGGCCCTCGGGGGTCGCCGCGAGCGCCGTCAGCGTGAAGGGATCGCCGGCGTTGTCGCCGCTGGCTCCGGCAGCGATGGTGCCGATCGTGCCCTGGGCATCATCGAGCGCCAGGTAGGCGTCGTCGGAGGCCAGCGTCACCTCGACGCCGCTCGCATCCGCGATGGCGCCGATGTTCTGCACCGTCACCACCAGGCCGGCGGTCTCGCCCGGATCGAGGCGGCCGTTGCCGTTGCCGCCGACCACGTCGTAGGTCTCGACCGTCAGGTAGACACCCGCCACGCGGGTGAGCACGATGTTCGAGTAGTGCAGCCCCGCCAGCAGGCCGGGGATCTCGCTCTCGGACGGCCAGAAGCCGGAGCCGGCGATCTCGGTCGAGAAGGAGAAGATCTTGGGTTTCGAGGTCTGCTCGCCGTACATCCAGTCGCTGTTGCCACCGGAGACGGGATAGAGGATCTCGGGCGGCTGTCCGACCTCGTAGCCGTTCTCGCGCGTCCGCTCGGCGGCGATGGTGCGGAAGAGCGCGTCGTCCGGTGTGTGGGCGCTCGTGTACGCCCAGGGAATCAGCAGCTGGCCGCCGACGGAGTGGTACGACTCGTGGGTCACGAACTGGTGGTCGTTGACGAACATCATGTAGGACTGGATCGCCCACTCCGAGCCCGGCGACGGGCCACGGTAGGTCTCGTTGCATGGATCGGAGCTCGATCCGGACTCGCCCCAGTGGAACGGGTAGTTGCGATTCGGGTCGACGCCGATGCAGGTCCCCTGGTCGTCGCGGCGGTTCTTGCGCCACATGCCGCCGCCCTGCGGGTTGGTCTGCTCGTTGTAGAGGAAACCGTCGATGTTGACGAGCGGGATGAACCAGATCTGCCGCGTATCGACGAGCTGCGTCGCCTCGTCGTCCACTCCGTAGCCCTCGCAGAGCCAGGTCATGTAGTCGATCAGCACCTCGACGGTCATGATCTCGCGCGCGTGGTGCATGCCGTCGAAGAGGACCTCCGGCTCGTCGGGCTCCTCGATCGTCGGATTGTCCGAGATCTTCATGGCCCAGATCGTGTTGCCCTGCCAGGTGGCGCCGATGGCGATCTTGTCGGTCGTGATGTCGGGATAGTCGGCATGCAGCTGGTCCATGAAGTCGACGGTCTCGGAGTAGGTATGGAAGGCGCCGAAGTTGTCGGCGCGGTCGCCGTACTCGATGGCCATGCGCTCGGCATAGAAGCGCTCGAGGTCGTCGTGGATGATCGTGTAGGGCACACCGGCGGTATCGAGGCCGGCGAGCTCGGAGTTGCGACAGAGCACGTGGATCCAGGTATCGGGCTCGACGCTCATCACCTCGAGCCCGAGATCCTGGATGACCTGACGGTGCGTCGCGACGTCCTCCCAGAGGATGCGGACCTCGCGATAGGGGTTGGCCGGGTCGGTGCCGGCAACGGTGGCGGCGGCTGGCGGTGGCGCCATGGCGGCCGCGAGGGCAGCCGCGAGCGCCGCGCAGACGGCGGCGTGCAGGGCGAGTCGGCGCATCGATTGAACTCCTCGGCTTGGGGATGCTGGGCACTCGTGCCGAGCGCAGATCGGGGCGCGGCACCGGGTTGCAGGGGCGCCCCGCTGTCACGATTGTAGCACTCGCCCCATCATCCGGCGCGCCGAAGGGCCATCGTGGGCACTGAGAAGCGATCTCGATTGGCTCGATCGGGTCCGGGGGGTGGCGCGTGGACTGGATCCGAAGTGTCCGTGATGTGACGGTTTCGTGACCTCCTGGATGCTCCGAGATCCCTACCGCCCATGTAGGCTTGGATCGCTCCCTGGCACCTCCAGCTCGATCGCGAGGCTCCGATGCACGGCTCGATCGCACGCGGCATGGTCGCCACGCTCGTCCTCGTCCCAGCGATGGCGACGCACGGCGCCGCCCAGCAGTTCGACATCACCGACCTGGGCACTCTGGGGGGCAGCCTGAGCTACGCCAACGGCATCGCGCCCGGCGATCTCATCGCCGGCGAGGCGACCACCTTCCAGGGGGTGAAGCACCCGGTCTACTGGGAGGACGGCACGATCGTCGACCTCGGCTCACCGCCGGGGTTCATCGTCGGCGAGAGCGTGGCGATCAATGCGTCCGGCCAGATCGCGGTGAACGGCGAGGGCAATCCCCAGAGCTACAGCGCGTTCCTGTGGGAGGCCGGTGCCTGGACGCCGCTCGGCGTGCTGCCGGGCTACATGGAGAGCATCGCCGAGGACATCGACGCCGCCGGTCGCGTCGTCGGCTCGTCGCTGACCCTCGGTCAGCCCGGCAGCGGCGGCTTCATCTGGGAGGACGGCCTCCTCTCCGACCTCGGCACGCTCGGCAGCTCGACCCGCGCCTACGGAATCGGCGATGGCGGCCACGTGGTGGGCCGCTCGTCGATCGAGCTGCCGGGCGACGAGCCGGCGCCCCGCGCCTTTCTCTGGCTGGACGGCCAGATGTCGAACCTCGGGGTGCTCGACGGCGAGGACTTCAGCCAGGGGATCGGCGTGAACGCGGCGGGCGACGTCGTCGGATCGTCGTGGCACCTGACGATCCCGCAGTTCTTCTCGGCCGATCAGGCGACGCTGTGGCGCGACGGCGGGGCGGAGATCGTCGACCTCGGCCTGACGCCGGGCCCCGAGGTCTGCGTCGGGGGCTTCCCGTTCTACACCGACAACATCGCCACCGCCATCAACATCCACGGGCAGGTCGTCGGTCATGCGCAGTGCGTGGCAAGCGGCGGCTCGCTGGCGGCGTTCTTCTGGGAGGACGGCGTCATGTGGAACCTGAACGACCTGGTGCCCGCCGGATCGGGATGGGAGCTGCTCGAGGCCACCGGCATCGACGACGCCGGGCGCATCGTCGGAGTCGGCATCGCGCCCGGCGGCGACCTGCGCGCCTTCCTGCTCACGCCCACCGAGCCGCTGGCGATCGCGCCTGCCGGTGGCAGCCCGCCGGTTGCGGGCGGCATCAGACTGAGCGCCGCGCCCAACCCGGCCCTGCACGACACGCGCATCGCCTATGCACTCGACGCGCCGGCACGGGTCAGGCTGACGGTACACGACGTCGCCGGACGCACGGTCGCCACGCTGGTCGACGCGATGCGGCCGGCCGGCGAGCACGTCGCCTCCTGGTCGCCGGAGGACGGCCCGGGCTCGCGCCGGCCGAGCGGTGTCTACTGGCTGCGTCTCGAGGCCGGCGGCGATGCGGCGGTCGAGAAGCTCCTGGTCGTCCGATGAGGTGGAGAGGCGGCACGAGCGGATGGTCGGGCCGCGCGCCGCTTGACGTGGTGGAGATCGTGGAGACGCCGGCGACAGCGACAGCGGCGGCGATGCGAGTTGCCGCACCGCCGCCGCACCGCGTTCCGGACCAGCAGCGAGATCCGCTCAGCCCTGGATCGTGTACTCCGCCTCCACCGCCTTCCGGATGCGCGTCCGGCATTCGCGCAGGTGCGCGGCGGAGTAGTCGTCGATCGTCATGCCCGACTCGAGCAGCGCATCGATCGAGTCCCCGAGCCGGCGCAGGTGGTCCCAGGCCAGCGTCCGCGCGACGCGCGGGTAACCGCTCTGCTCGCGCAGGGTCACCCAGGTCAGGCTGGCGATGTACTCGCGCTGCAGGTTGCGACGCAGCGATGAGACGAGCGGCCGACGATTCGTATACCGGCGCCCGCCCTGGGGCCCGTCCGCGACCTCGGAGAAGATGCGACCGGTCAGCGTCGCGTAGAGCTCGGGCAGCGTCATCGCGTCGTCACCCGGCGGCACGCGCATCTCGGCGTCGTGGATCCGCCTCTGCGTCACCGGATTGAGCAGCTGGAACAGCGCCCAGAGCTGCGTGGTCAGGATGCGGTCGTGCAGCTCGTAGTCCGGATCCTGGAAGGGATCGGTCGAGCCCCAGTGCCACCAGCGCCCCGCGGTGAGCTTGCGGAGCAGCTCGGGTGGCAGCTCGAAGGCGTCCTTCGCAAAGACATGGTCGGCGACGAAGGCGAGCGCCTGACGCTGCTTGGCGACGTCTACCGGCTCGAGCGGATCCCGATCGCCCGGGTCGCCGCGGTGGTCACGATGGATGTAGGTGCCACCGACGTAGCTGGCGGCCAGCTGGGCGACGTAGGCGTGTTCGTAGAGCAGCGCGTCGAGCGCCTTGCGGAGCCGCGCGTAGCTGTCCCCCTCGGGCACGGCGCGCGCAACGAGGTCGACCTTCAGCGTGTCGATCAGCGCCATGCGGCTGGCGGCGAAGTCGAGCGGATCGCTGCCCAGGTCCCAGACGTTGACCAGCGGGTCGGAGGTCCAGACGTCCTCGTCGGTGCCGTAGCGCAGCTCCGGCTCGGCGACCCGGCTGGCGATCGCATCGAGGGCGGGCCGCTCCGCCTCCGGCGTCGGCGCGTCGACGACCGAGTAGCCGTACTCGATCGCCCACAGGTCGTAGGGGCCGAGCGTCGTGTTGACGTAGTTGCCCTGGCGGTCGCGGTCGAGCTCGATGTTGAGGGCGATGTAGTCCATGACCGAACCCGCCAGATCGGCGACCGGGGCCGCCGTCTGCTCGGCGCCGGCCGGCTTCGCCAGCGAGTCCAGCTCGCGCCATGTCGACGCCTTGAAGTTGTGGCGGAGTCCGAGCGTGTGCCCGACCTCGTGCATGACGATCTGCTTCACGAACTGGCCGACCAGTTCCTCGGGCCATCCGGCCGCTGCGGTCGTGTCGTCACCGGCCGCCGCCAGCGTCGCCGTGGCCAGCGCCGCCAGCGTCATCTGATGCGACAGGCCGCGTCCCATCGTGCAGAAGCCGCGGCTGTGCAGGATCGCCGGATCGAGGGGACCGCTCATACGGTAGGGATCGTCGGCCGGTCCCGGGCCGTGGAGTCGCGAGACGCTGGCCGCCGCCTGCGCTTCGCGCGCCACGCGCCGTTCCCTGAGAAAGCGACCCGGATGCTGCTCCGGGTGTGTTTCGAGGTGGCGCTGCAGCTCGGGTGGTAGCTTGGCGGTGAAGCCCTCCTCGAGCAGGATGTCGTAGTCGCTCATCAGCCAGCGGATCAGCGAGTCGTCGAAGATGATGTCGGCATCGAGGATCTCGCCGGTGCGCGGGTTGGCGCGTGACGGCCCCATGGCGAAGGCGTTGTCGGTGGTGACCCACCGGAAGAAGTTGTAGCGCACGTCCTCCGGATCGAAGGCGGCGAACTCGTTCGAATCGGTCTGCTGGCGCACGACCAGCGCGTCGACGATGCCGAGCTTCTCGAAGGCCCTGTTCCACTCGAGGATCCCCTCGCGCACGTAGCGCCGGTAGCGGACGGGGATGTTCTTGTCGAGGTAGAAGACGATCGGTTTGGCGGGCGGCGAGACGTCGAGCGACGGGTCGGCCTTCGCGAGGTTCCAGCGGTTCACGTAGCGTACGTAGCGCGTCTCGTCCCGCGGCGAGCCCGAGTAGTCCTTGATCGCGGTGAGGAAGTAGCCGATGCGGTCATCGGCCAGTCGTGGCCGGTAGCTCGTCTCGGGGATCGCCGACAGGCTGTAGTGCACGGTCATCAGCGAGGCGTACCCCGTGCGCTTGTCGGTGGTGTAGAGATCGGCTGCCACCTCGATGTTCTGCGGGAAGTTCTTGACCTTGTTGATGCGGGCCAGCGCTGCGTCGGCGTTCTTCACGAGGTCCCCGAA
>JASFRE010000089.1:0-11330 GCA_050115055.1 Candidatus Eiseniibacteriota bacterium
GATGCTGGATGTCGCCAGCGGCGAGACCCTCTGGTCACGGCAGCTGTGCCAGACGCGAGTCGGCGCAGGTTTGAACGGCGTCTATCGACTGGCGTGCACGGCATCTGGATCGCTGGTCGCCGCCACCGTGGTCGGGTGCGCGGAGGGCGCAGACGTCGACCTCTACCTGTTCGATGCCACCGGAACCTGCCTGTGGCACGAGATCTGTCCGGGGTGCAACTCGGGACTGAGCTTCGTGGGCGAACGAGATCTCCTCGTCGTCCAGACGCAGGGCGGCGCCGGCGCACGGCTGGTGGCGACGGAGTAGCCAGCGGTCCGTGTGGAGGGCTCGATCCTGCCCCTCGGACCTGGACCGCATCCGGTCACGGGACGACACCGCCGTCCGCTGCGAGCGTGAACTCGAGCTCGAGCCAGACGGTGACGCCTGACCCGGCGGGTCTCCAGCGTGCCCAGGCCTCCTCGAGCACCGCCGCACTCTCCTCGATGGACAGCCCCGGCACCACGTTCCGCCTGAAGATGGGGATCGCGTACCAGGCGCGCGCTTCCTCGGGTGTCCGTTCGAGGTGGCGGCATCTTGACCTACCGCGCTTGAATCCGGCCTGGTCGAGCGCGTCGAGAAACCACGACTCGTACCGTTCCCGATCGCGAGCGGGTCGGCCGGGGTGCTCGTAGCCGTAACGTGCGCGTGCGGTGCGGAGCATGAGCCGCTCGAGCGAAGCGCTGGCGCTTGCTCGGTCTTCGCGCTTGCGAAACGGTGGTTCCGCGGCGGCGGCGACGCCGGGCAGCGCATCCGGGAACATGTTGAAAACCAGCTTGCTGCCGGGGTGGAGAGCGCGCGCGAGGAACCTCAGCATCGGCTCCAGCAAGATCTGCCAGAAGGCCGCGGAGGACAGCGCCCCGTCGAAGGTGGCTCCGACGGCGCCGGAAGGATCGTCTGGAGGCACCTGTACGAATGTCGCTCGATCGTCGACCACCGCCCCGCGCGCGCAGGCGATCTGGGAGCCGGACGCGTCGATACCCGTCACCCGACCGCCCGGTCCGAGGCGCTCGAGCACGGCGAGCGTCGACACCCCGGTTCCGCAGCCGATGTCGAGGATGTGAGCATCCGGAGCGGGTGCGAGCAGCTCGACGAGTCCGCGGCTCGATGCTCGATAGAGATCGTGAGATGCGCAGAAACCGGCATATGCCCGGGAGTTGACCGGGTCCTCCCATGGGTTTTCATGGTCGAGCTGCGTCATGTGACCTCCCTGACGCCTGGAATTCCACGAGGGCACCTCACTGCAGCGTGTCGGTTCGCATCTGTGCTCGGCGCGGGCGCCGAGATTGGGCTATCACTCGCACCCGGCAGGCGCTATCCTGGCGGCGCTGTACGTACCGTGCGCCCGCGACGGTGTGCGGTATCCGAGCACCCGTAAGGAGCGAGCGGGGAACAGCGCGGTCATGAACTCCCCAAGATCCTCTCCGGCTCGCTCGGGGAGGATGTGAGATGCGACTCTTCGGCAACATCCTGGTCATCGTCGGCCTGGTGATCGCGCTCGTGTTCGTGCTTGCCGACATCCTGGGTCTTGGACACGATCCAAGCGCCTTCGGACAGCGTCAAGCTGCCGGCACCGCGGTGGGCATCATCGTCTTTATTGTCGGCTACATCCTGAGAAAGAGGTCGGCGGGGGCGCCACCAGCCGGCACGTGAGACGCGCCGCATTCAGCATTCGGGAGGCACCGCGCACGAGGTCCGGGGGGGTGGACCGGTTCGCGGGATCGGTCGCGAGGAATCGGGGGCACGCGACGGCCGAGGGCCGCCGCGTGCCGTGCCCGTTCTTGCCACGGGCTCGCCGGGCGACAGAGCCCGCGGGCCCGATCAGCGCTACCTGTAGACGCCCTTGATGGCACCCCAGGTCGCGGTCTCGACGGGCGTCGCGCCGCCGCCGACGTCATAGCCGTACCACATGCCGGTACCGCCGCCGCCATCGTCGGAGCTCCAGAGGAGCCCGTTGCCCCAGCCCAGCGAGAAGCCGTAGTGCCCCTGTGGGATGTTCCAGCTCTCGATGAACGTGCCGCTCATGTCGTAGACGCTGGTCAGCGTACCGCTCCAGGTGAAGATGCGAACGCCATCGGTTGCAACGGCCTCGTTCGATGGATACCCGCCAGTCGCGAAGCCGGTCATCGTGTTGACCAGCGCTCCGGTGCTCGCATCCAGGACACGGATGGTGCCGTCCTCGTGCTCCAGGATGTAGGCGCCGTCCGGTGTCATGGACGGAGAGCTCTGCGAGTACGCGAAGATGCCCGAGAAGACCACCGAGTAGGCGCCGGTGCTCGGATCGACGCTGTACAGGTTCCGATCGTAGCCCTTGATGAAGACATCGCCGGTCGACACGTCGCACATGATCGCCCTGCTGTCGATCGTGCAGCTGACGGAATTGACCGGGTTGCCGGCCAGATCGTAGGTGTTGATCATGCCATTGGAGGCATTGCCGCCGTTCGCGGTGTAGTAGTAGTTGCCATCCGATGTCAACGACATGTTGTGCATCAGGATGGTATCGGGGAACTGCAGGATCAGGACGGGGGCGTCACGCGTCGACTCACCGCCCGTCGGTGGAACCTCGCTGATCTCGCGCGTCGTATCGGCGGCCATCGCCAGAGAGCTGGCCAGCAAGGCTCCACAGAAGATCAGCACGCACGAGATGGACGTCGCCTTGATTGCATGGAGCATGGATGGGACCTCCTTGATGTCGGTGAGGCGGCCGCCGGGGTTGACGACCGACACCGAGATCCGCGGATCCGACCGGCGGCGGGATGTTCGACGGCGGTGTGATGCTCAGTGGCCGGTCAATCCGCGCGTCGTGGACGGCTCGATTCTAGTGCAGCCAATGCTGGCATTCAACCCGGCTGCTGCACCGTCGGCGCGTCCACCGGGCTGGCCGGGATGCGGACCCTCCGCGCGGGGGCGGGCTGGCGGGCTATCTGGCTGTGCATGCACGTCTTGGCGAGAGCGCGGGAGGGCGGAGCGGCGCCCACGGTGCCGCACCGGTGTCACGGCGCGATGACCACACCCGGCTCGCCGGCGGGATCGCCGACGACGCAGGCGCGCGGGTCAGCGGTCGGATCGCAAATCGCCGGCCTGGCGTCCACCCTTGACGTACAGGTCGAACCACCTGAGTTGCTCCCAGAGCACGTGCTCGATGCTCTCGCGAGCGCGGTAACCGTGATCCTCGAACGGGAGCAGGACCAGCCGTGCGGTGCCGCCCGAGCCACGGACGGCCTCGAAGAAGACCTCGGACTGGAAGGTCAGGGTGCCCGGGTTGGAGTCGTCGTCACCGTGGATGATCAAGACTGGCTCTTCGATCTGATCCGCGAAGAAGGTCGGCGAGACCTGGATGTAGACATCCCGCGCCTCGAAGAGAGAACGACGCTCGGATTGAAAGCCGAAAGGCTGATTGGTCTTGTTGTACGAGCCGCTGCGTGCGATCCCGGCCCGGAACAGGTCGGTGTGCGCCAGGAGGTTGGCCACCATGAGTCCGCCATGGCTATGGCCGATGATGCCGATCCGCTCGGGATCGGCCACGCCCATCTCCACTGCCTTGTCGACGGCGGCCTCGGCGTCGGCGACCAGCTGGGGTACGAAGGTGTCGTAGGTGGTCTCGGGATCGCCGAGCATCGGCATGGAGGTCCGGTCGAGCACCGCGTAACCGCGGAGCAGGAAGAAGAGGTGGGAGGCTCCGTGGAAGCGGCTGAACCGCTGGGTCGAACCCGAGACCTGTCCGGCGGTGGAGGCGCCGGAGTACTCGAGCGGATAGGCAGCGAGCACCGTGGGCAGCGGCGTCCCTTCCTCGTAGCCCGGTGGCAGGTGCAATTGAAAGCTCAGAGGAACGCCGTCCTCGCGCTCGTAGCGCACGATGCGCTTGTCGATCTCGCGCAGCTGGGGCGTGGGATCCGCGAAGCGGGTGACCGGTTCGCGCGTCAGGGCCCGGGTCGCCTCGCCCGGGGCGGCATCGATCGTCTCGCCCAGCGTTGCCAGATAGTAGTTGGGGACATCCATGGCGGACTCGGAGTGCATCACGAAGTGGCCCTCGTCACCGGCGAACGCCACGAACGACTCGTACCGGTCGGGAGGGCAACGGAACAGGCGATCGGTCTCATCACGGTCCATGTGACGCAGGTCCAGGAACGGCCGGTCGCCGTGCTCGGTGGCGCCGCTACCGTGGAAGTAGACCGCATCTCCAGTCTGATGGAGCACCGGACGACCGTTCGGCAAGGGGCGCATCACGGGATATCCTGGATCTCCGTAGCGGTCGTCCTCGTCGAGATCGAACCACGGGCGCGACGTGCCCGCGTCGACGTCCAGGAGCCAGACGTAACGCCAGCGACGCATGCGCTCGCGCTGTGTGAGCATCAGGGTGCCGCCCACGGTCCCCCAGGCGGTGCGCCAGGGCTGGATGCGATGCTCGGCCCGGAAGACCTCCTCGGGCTCGCCGGTGAACGGGGCTTTCAGTCGCATGAGCCGGTCGCGGTGGGGCACCTCCGCCACCGGGTTGCCACCATCGAGCGCCTCGACCCAGAACAGCGTGTGGGGGGTGGTCGGACGCCACATCACGGCGCGCGGGCCCGTCCGTTCGCCGTGAATCGGCACCTCGTCGGCCAGGGGGAGGGAGGCGAGGCTCGCGACCAGCTCGCCGGCGTCGCTCCAGACCTCGAGCTCGGCAGCGAAACGCCACCAGGCCACCTCGTGGGACCAGGGACCGACCAGACGCTCGACGAGCAGAAAGCCACCATCCGGTGAGAACTCGGCCGTGGTGTATGGCGCGGCGTTTCCGAGCACGTCGAGCTCGCCGTTTGCCGGGTTCACGATCACCAGCTCGGAGGCGGTGTAGTACTCGAACAGGGCATCGTCGTGCGCGGTCTCGAGCAGGTTGCGCGCCTCGTAGGTGGAGTGCGCTGCGTCGCCGGTGCCTTCGAGGATCCTGGGACCCGCCGGGATGGCCGGCGGCTCGGGTGCCGGACCACGGTCCGGGATCCGGCGGACCAGCAGGCGCCTCTGATCGGGCATCCAGCGGACGGCGCTGCCCAGGAGGGGATTGAGGGCCAGACCCTCGATCTTGGAGACGTCACCCCCGACCGAGCCGATCCACAGGCCGATGTGATCGGGGTGCCGGACCGTGAGCGCAAAACGCCGGCCGTCCGCGGTCCAGGTCACGTCGTAGACCTCGGCGTCCCTCGGCAGATCGAGAGGGATCGTGGCCCCACCCGTCACCCGGACCAGGCGCGGCGACGTTCCACCATGCCGTCCGTGGGTGTCGTTGGTCGCGGGATTGACCCGGATGCCGGCCAGCTTGTGCATCGGCGCGGCCAGCTCGGCAAGTGGTGGATAGATGACGGGATCTGCGAGCAGCAGATAGTCGCCGCCGGGCGCCGTCCAGACCCACGGCAGCGGGGGGGCATGGAGCACCTCCAGCACGTCAGCGGCAGGAGATTGCCAACCCGTGATGGGCTGCGGAGCACCATCGACTGCCACGGCGCACGTCACCACCATCCCCGCCGCGAACGGGAGCCCAATCAGGATCCGGGACCTGGCCGTCTCACGTGTGTTCATGGGTCGCTCGCTTGGTTGTTCGCCCGATCGAGTCGGTGATCGCCAGGTAGGAGTGGGGGTGAGATCGTATGCGCCAGCAGTGGGTGGCGGTCGCCGAGTCGTGCGTTCGGACTCTCGAGTCGATCTGTCGAATCCGGCGCCGAACCAGGAGCATACATCGATCGATGGAGGCCCATCAAGGTCGGGTCCCGCCGCAGAAGATGAGCCCATGTTCGCAACCCGTCGTTCCGGTGAGTCGCGGTGTGCACCATGGGTCCGCGAGGTCGACGACAACTTGCGGTAACCTCCCGTCTCTCAGCGGCTTCGCAGATCTCACTTGGCCTGACCATCATTCTCCTGTTCTAATGGAATGCCCTCCTGTTCTAATGGAATGCCAACGACGTTCAAGAGAGGGCTGGAGGACTTTCCATGCATCGACTGACACTGCTCATGGTCTTGATGATCTCGATCTGGGGGACACTACTGCTCACACCGCCGGCCCGCTCGGCGGTCGAGATTTCCTGCAACGGCGATGCCTGCAACCTGTTCGGGACGCTGGACTACAACTACATCCTCAGGAACAACGGCGGCTCGCCGGTGACGGTGACCGAGTTCTACGTCGCGACCAACGATCTTGACGAGGGGAACTACAGTAGTTTCAGCCATCCGGCGGGATTCCAGGTCACGGTCGATACCTGGGAGACTTTGAACAACCTCTACGGCGTGACGGAGCAGCCGACGACCGGCCTGTTCACGGACCACGGGATGGTCCCCAGCGCTGCGGCCAGCGCCAGCGAGGGGGCGGTCCTGTTCACCGGGGGCTCGTTCACACTGCAGATTGGTGGAACCGTCTCCTTCGGCTTCAACCACGACTGGGCACCCTACGACATGGGCTGGGTGGTCGAGCACCCGGACGAGCAGAACTCCTCCGAGGGGTCGATCGAGATCGAGATGGCCGGGCCCTACGAGACGCTCGGGTACAACCTGGGCTTCGTGCACGGGGTGGGCGAGAACGCGATGCCGGTCAATGCAACGACCTGGGGCCAGATCAAGGCGACGTTGAGGCGGTGAGTTCGCGCCCCCGCTGCCGGGTCCACGATCGGGCTCGAGGAGCCGGCGCGGCACCGCCGGCGCCCGGGGTTTCGAGCCTGCTGCACCGCGTGGACAACGCAGCCGCATCGTGCTCCGCCAGACCTGAAGATGGCCCCGCCATGCACGGGCGGGGCCTTCGCGCTTCGGGTCACCAGCATCGAGGTGGCGTGCCCTGGCGGGACGTCGGTCGACTCACGACCCGTGCCGTGCCGATTGCATCGATCCTCACCGGACGTCCGGCCGCGACGCGAGGCATGATCGGATCGACAGCCTAGGCCGCGGTCCGCAGGCGCAAGGTGAAGGTCGTGCCGACGCCGGGCTCGCTCTCGACGTCGAGCTGGCCGCCCATGGACTCGGTCAGGCGCTTCGCCAGCGCGAGGCCCATGCCCATGCCGCCATTCGGACGCGTCAGCGAGCCGTCACCCTGGCGAAACGGCTGAAAGACGTAGGGCAGCCGCTCCCGCGCGATGCCGGGACCGTCATCACGCACGTCCACACAGACCCAGTCGGTCGTCGTTCCGCGTTCCAGACGCGACTCGAGATGAATGTGCGAGCCTTGTGGGGTGAACTTGACGACGTTGTCGATCAGGCAGTCGAGAACCTGGACGAGACGGTCCTGGTCGTATTGGGCGGGCGGGAGGTCGGTCGGACTCGTAGACGTCAGTTCCCGGAGCGTCGCGGCAATGCCCGGCCGGCGTGAATTGCCGTACTCCTCCAGGGAGTCGGCGATCCGTCCCGCCGCGCAGGACACCTGGAGCTCATCGGAGACGACTTGCGAGAAGTCGAGCAGGTTCACGACCATGCGCCGCAGCTTGGAGGTCTGCTCATCGAGCACGTCGACCAGCTGGCGGAGCTCGCTGCCGGGCGGTATGACCCCGGTCAGGCGTTCCAGGTAGGCCATCATGATGGTGATCGGCGTCTTGAGTTCGTGGTTCAGATTGTCGAGGAACTGCGACTTGAGCTGATCGAGCTCCTGCAGCTGGGCATTGGCGAGCTTGAGCCGCCGGTTGCTGTCGAGCGCGCTGTTGTAGAGGCGCAGACTCTCCATGCAGCCGCCCAGGAGCCCCATCGAGGCATGCAGCATCTGCAGCTCCAGGGCCGTGTACGCGATGCGTGCGATCCGTGGTCCCAGAACGGTGGCACCGAACGTCCGACCATGTGCCGTGATCGGGGCCAGCACCTCGATGGCGTGCTGCTCGGCCTCGTGGATCGGCGCGTCGCCGTGGCTACGAGCGAGCTCCGCCACGAGGACCGGATGATCGATCTCGGGGTGCTCGCTCACCAGCCAGCGAACGCAACGGGAGCCGCTCGCGGTGGCCTCCGGAGGCCACCCATGGCTGCGCAGCAGGACCGCGTCCGTCGGCTCATCGCCCAGCGCCCAGACTCCGACCCGGGAACAGCCGAGGTGCCCCATGATGTTGAAGAGGGCCATGTCGGCGAGTTCGTAGAGGTCGCTGGTCGCGTTCAGTCCCACGCATAGCTCGAGAAGGGAGAAGAGGCTGAATTCGCGCTGCGCTGCAAGCGAGGACGGCTCGCAGTCGGCCACTCCTGTCGTTCCGGTGCCCTGCGCGCTGGCACCTTGGTCGAACGACTGTGTGGTCTCGGCGGCCCGTTGCTCGGGTTCGCCTGATGCTGATCTCCATGCCGACGGTTCCATCGCCAATCCACTCGTGTGAGTCTCGACAGACGCTCTCGTCGTCGCCGGATCGTGGTTTCTCGATCGACGCTGTCACGCGACATCACTCGCCGCCGAGTGTCGCGATGGCCTCGTCCTCCGTCTGATCGATGGGCAGAAACGCGGTCAGATTCAGCAGACCGATGACCGACGCCACCGGGTCCGACAGGGCGGCCAGCCGCAGTGCGCCGCCTCGGTCGTCGAGGGCCTCCCGCAGCGCCAGGAGCGTGCCGATCCCACTGGATGCGATGAACGTCACGGCAGAGAGGTTGAGCACGAGCTTCGGGCATCCGCCGCGCCACATGTCGAGGCAGCGTTGCATGAGTCCGCTGGCGTCACCGGCCTCGAAGCGTCCCACGAGCCGCATCACGCCGACTCCCTCATGAGTCTCGACGACCGTCATCATGAGCTCATCACTCCTGGCCGGGCCGTCCTCTGACCCGGCGTCTGTCCGGGATCGAACCCGGCAAGCGTGATGTTGCCCGCTTCCGTTCCGGGGTGGTAGCGGACGAAGCGCATGGCGTTGCGGATGATCCCCAGTCCGAGCCCGCGTCCCCGGCGGCCGCGCCGGGCATCTGGTGAGCCGCCAGGTGCCCCGTCGTCGATACCGAATGGCCGCCCGCGGTCGAGGATCACGAATAGACCGTCGCTGATCTGACCATCCTCGCCGCGGTCGGCGAGCCCCGGGCGATCGACGTGCCGCGCGCCGGGCGTGATCGCGGGCGATGGCAGCCACCAGAGCGTCAGCGTCTCGGTGTCCCGCTCGCGGTACCCATGCTCGATGATGTTGGCGCAGAGCTCGTACAGGCCGCTCTCCAGCACCACCAGCTCGTGTGCACCGAGGTCCCGCAGGGCCGGGCAGGTGTCGATCCACTGTCGGATCGTGGGAAGGGCGTCGATCGACGCGTTCAGGTTCAGGGCATGGCCGGACCGGCGGGCGCGAGCGAGAGCCCCGAGCGCCGTCCTCCCGTCGCCGCACGACAGGCCACTCTCGGGGGTGGTCGGTCGGTCACGCGGCACGGCCTCACGGCTCACCACGAGCAACGTCTCGTCGTCGTGGGGCGAGTCGCCACCCGTCCACTGGGCGAGCGCTGCCTGGATGCCGGTGATGACTTCCCGGCCGCCGCCGGGCACCAGGGTGGCCACCGTCTCGGCCAGCCGGTCGAATCCGAATGGTCCGGAGGCATCGGCGGCGAGGGCCTCGTTGACACCATCGGTGAACTGCACGAGCAGATCACCCTGGCCGAGCACGATGTGCTGGTCGCGAAGCGTCGCGCCAAGCGCACCGCCGCGCACCGCCCCGAGCGGGATGCCACCGGAATGGATCCAGTGCGTGTCACCGGTGGCCGCCCGGTAGACGAGCGTCGGACTGTGTCCCGCGGATGCATACCGGAGACGCCCGGTCGCGGGTTCGAGAACGCCGTAGAACATGGTCACGAACGTCCCCGGCTGCATCGACGGGATGAGATGGTCCTCGAGGCGCATGAGGAGGGAAGATGGACTCTCCTCGTCGTGCCGAAACGCCCGCAGCAGTGCAGCGAGCATGTAGGTCACGATGCATCCACCCAGTCCGCTCGCCGAGACGTCGGCAACCGCCAGGCTGACGCGACCGTCCGGGAGCGTCGCGACGTCGTAGTAGTCACCCCCGACCTCGGAAGCGGCGCGGTGCATGCCCTCGATGACGAATGACCCAGCACGCACGGTCCCGCTCGGCAGGAGCTTGGCGTGCATCTCACGGGCCAGCTCGAGCTCATGGGCGAGGCGCTCCCGCTCCAGGACCTCTCGCTGCACGCTCCGGATGCGTGAGCTCATGGCGTTCATGGTCTCGGCCAGCATGCCGAACTCGGTCCGGTCGTTGATCACGACCGGGGTCTCGAGGTCCCCGCGCCCGAAACGCTCCAGCGCCGCCCGGAGCGCTTTGACCGGGCGGAGCAGGTAGGCCATCAGCAACGTCGAGGCGACGACGCCGCCGGCGAGGATGGCCGAGGCGAGCACCCTCTGCTCCTCCCGCGCCGCCTCGATCACGGCGTCGACACGGTCGAGCCGACCAGCGACGACGGCATCGCCGGTGGGGCCATCGGCCGTCGCCGGAAGAGGCGACATCGCGATGAGCAGCTCATCGTTGACGAGCAGGCGTTCGTGGGGTTCGAGGGCGATGGGGATCTCGAGGCGCCGCATCCCCATCGGCATCACGTAACGCTCACCGATCATCGCCGAGTCGGCGTGCGCCAGCACGCGTCGCCGCGAGTCGAGGACGACGGCGATGGCGAGTTCTGCTTGACGGTCGTCCCGTTGTGCGAGCAGCCGATGCAGGCGGCGTTCCGGAGACGCGCCGTTGCCGACGCCGCCGCTGGCCAGCGCCAGGGCGCGCGCCTCGAGAAGCACGTGCGTGGCGAGCGACCGGGTGAGCGCCCGGCGTGCGAACCGGTCACCGAGCGCCCAGACACTCAGCACTGCGATGACGGTCAGTCCGACCACCGCTCCGGTGGCGATCCACCGGATGCTGATGAAGGCACGCCTGGTGCCCTGCGCACTGGGTTCCCGTTCCATTCGCCACCAACCGTGTCGCACCGCGTTACGGCGTCCCGTGGCACCATCAGCTGATCTCATCGCGGACACGGGCGCTCTCGATCAGGAGGCCGTTGATATTGAGCCGCAGGCGACCGTCCCGCTTGGGCGGACCGCACGCGACGAAGGAGAAGCGTGCATCGTCCAGTGCGCACAGCCGGTTGCAGAGCTCCTGCGCCTGGTGCTGGAGCGCCTCGAGTAGCTGCCGGCGCTCGATCTCGCCGGCGAGCTCGAGGGCCTCGCCCAGCCGCATCCCCTCCGGCAGGCGCTGCAGGTACCGGGCGATCAGCTCGCGGTCGGCGTAACCGCGTGCGACGAGAATCTCGCCCAGGAGCAGGTGCCCAGGCGGGTTGTCGCTGCTCGCGTGGACGAGGACGCCATGGTCGATCTCCAGGGTGAAGATCTCGTCGCGACTGACGACGCGGAGCA
>JASFRE010000090.1:0-11309 GCA_050115055.1 Candidatus Eiseniibacteriota bacterium
TGGCGGCCCTGCTCGTCATGGCCGCCAGCAGCCGGCGGCAAGGCGGTGCCGTGGAGGACGCGGAGGGTGCGGCGCCGGCGGACGGCGCGCCGTCCGCCGCGCGCCCGGCGACGCGCACCGCCGCTGCGCTGCCGATCGCCCGGGCCGTCGTCGCCGCGCTCCTGGTCGCCGGCTTGACCGCCGGCGCCGGCTTTCGCTACCACGCGCGGCTCTGCGGACCGCACAACATCCGGCGCGCTTCGGAGTACCTGTGGACGTTCCGTGCCGACATGCTGGCCGCGCACCCGACCCTTCCCGCGCGATCGCGCTGCTACTTCTGGAACATCCCGTCATGGATCGGCTTCCAGCTCGCCGACGGACCGGCGGTGCGCATCTGGTACGACGACGCGACGCTGGCGGGTCACTTCCTGAGCCAGTACGAGCCGGACCCGTCGCGGCCGTCGTTCTTCTTCGGGCATGACGACGCCGGACGCCTGTTCGAGATCGTGCGGGGGCTCCCCGATGCGGGGCTGGAGGCGCCGGCGCCGCTCTACGCCGCGGCGCACGCCGACCTCGGCACACGCCTCGCCGAGGTCGGCGAGACCGATGCGGCGATCGTCGAGTGGCGGAAGGCGCTCGAGGTCGCTCCCGGCCTGCCGGAGGTCAATGCGAACCTCGGCATCAAGCTGGTCGAGAGCCGGCAGTTCGAGGAGGGAGCGCGGGTCCTGGAGCGGGCGGTCCGGCTCGAGCCGGCACGCGATGCGCTGCGGCTGTACCTGGTGCTGGCGCGCGCCAACCTCGGCCAGTACGCGGAAGCCTACGCGCTCGTGCGCCAGGTCCTCGACCGCACGCCGCCGGACTCGCCGCTGCGCGAACAGGCGCTCGATCTCGAGCGCCGGCTCGAGGCAGAGCTCCGCTGAGCGCGCTGACGCCCCGCCGGGGCGCCCGGACCCGACCGCTCATGCCGAAGCGCCCACACCGGCGCGTTCACGCCCCGCCGTCGTCGTCGCAGAGCGCCGCGACCAGCGGTGGCAGCATGGTGTCGGCCGGCCCGGCGAGACGCAGGTCGGCGAGCGCCGACAGCGGCGTCGCCTCGGGGTTGATCTCGACCACGAGACCGCCGCGGCTCCGGGTCACGAGTGGCAGGGAGGCCGCTGGCTCGACCAGCGACGAGGTGCCGACGACCAGCAGCAGCCCCGCCGCAGCCGCCGCCCGGTGCGCGTCGCCGATCACCTCGGCATCGAGCATCTCACCGAACCAGACCACGTCCGGACGCGCCAGCCCCCCGCACGCGCAGCGTGGCGGCAGCGGCTCGAGCGGCAGCTGCCAGTCCCAGACCCGCCCGCAGCCCGCCCAGCAGCTGGCGCGCGTCAGGTTGCCGTGCAGCTCGAGCATCTGGCTCGAGCCAGCGCGCCGGTGCAGGCCGTCGACGTTCTGCGTGATCAGCGTGAAGCGCCCGGCGCCGAGACGCCGTTCCAGCTCGGCGAGCGCCACGTGCGCCCCGTTCGGCGCGGCGGCATCGATCAGCTCGCGACGCATCGCGTACCATTCCCAGACCAGCACCGGGTCGGCAGCGAATCCCTGCGGCGAGGCCAGGGTCATCGGATCGTTGCCGCGCCAGTAGCCGTCGGCGCCGCGAAAGGTCGGGATCCCGCTGGCCGCGGAGACGCCGGCCCCGGTCAGGGCGGCAACGTTCCCGGCCGCGCGCGCTCGATTCAGAAACTCGCGGTCGACGGTAGGAAACGACGTGGTCATGCGATCGGCCTCCCGGCGCGCAGCTCGTCGAAGCGCGCCAGCGCGGCCAGCACGAGCTCCTGGGGGTCGGCCGTGATACGCACGGGACCGTCCGGGAGCGGTCGACGGCGGAACCCGAAGCGGCCGGCGGGCAGGATGAGGAGAGCGGCCAGCGCCGCCTCGGCCTGCTCGACCAGCCCGCGTTCGAGCTCGGCGGGGCCGAGGGAGCGCCGCTCGACCAGGAGCGCCCCGAGCCGCCGCCGGTCACGGCGGCCACGGGCGGCGACCTGCCGGGCCAGGGCATCGTCGAGGGCCGGCTGCTCGACGTGCCCGCCATCGACCAGGACGCGACCCAGGCGGTGTGGCTGCGGGCGACAGACCGCCCCGACCACGCGACCCGCGTCGATCAGGATCGCACCGCGCACCCCGGGCGCGCGGACCTCGAGAAGGCCGGTCTCCTCCGACATCGCCACCAGCTGGTAGACGTCGGCGGCGCGGAAGACGGCGAGGTCTCCGGACAGGGTGGCCGGCCGCCGGTGTCCATCGCCGGCCCGGTGGCCGGACGGCGCCCGGCGCTTCTCCGCGCCGCCCGTCGTGCCGGCCGTGCGGTCGGTGACGGCGGCCGCACGCGCCCGCTGGACGCGCGCCGCGTGCGCCAGCCGCTCAAGAAGCTCCGTGTTCATGATCGGCTCCCGTCGCGATGTGTCCCGCGCCGACGCTCCCCACGACACGCCCCACCCCGACCTCCGCGTGCGGACGCGTGCGGACATTCAGGAGGCCCAGCACCACCACGTAGATAATGGTGGCAACAAGCAGGAATCCGATGGCGACGTTCAGCAGCCCGCCGAGACGCCAGGCGACCGGGTCCGGCAGCAGCAGGCGATTGAGGAAGGCGAGAACGAACGTCGCCGAGATCGCCGCGCCGGAGGCCTTGCCGAACAGCGTCGGCCGGATCCGCAGCCGGCCGCGCACCAGGTAGATGACCGCCGATCCCACGAGCAGGAGACCGTAGCGCACGCCGATCGCCACCAGGACCCAGTACGGCAGGGCGCCGGCCAGGACCAGGCCGAGCGCGGCGGCCGAGTTCCAGGCGACGTCGACCAGCGGATCGAGCGCCGTGCCGAGCCGCGTCACCTCCCCGCGCCGGCGCGCCAGCGCGCCGTCGGCGACGTCGGCCACCGCCCCGAGTAGGTAGAGCCCGAGTCCGAGCTCGAGCTGGCCGTCGACCATGCTCACCACCATCCAGGGCACCGTCAGCGAGCGGAGGAGCGTGATCGTGTTCGGCAGGCCCAGCCGCAGCTGCGGGCGCCCGGCCCGGTCGGTCAGCAGACCGAGATGCGCCAGGACCCACAGGCAGTGCGCCGACAGCCAGGTGGCCCCGAGGATGAACAGACGGCGTCCGAGCACCGCGTCGAGGGTGACGGTCACGACGGCCGCCCCCGCGAACTGCAGCGCCAGCAGGGTGAAGCCGGTGGCGAGCACCGAGCGCACGGCGGCCGGCCGCGCCTCGACCCGTGCCCGCGCCAGACCGAGGTGACCCCTGACGTACCGTGCCCACGCCATGGGCGTGTAGCCCTCGGCCCGCAGGGCGACCAGCAAGCCCGGCTCGAACACGGTTCCCCCTCCGTTCAGCGATCGCCGAGCGCCTCGCGACCGATCGTCCAGAGGATCATCGAGCCCGCCGCGACCATGCCGCGCACGGTCCCCGAGATCTTCGAGTGCCCGACGCGGCGACGGTAGTCGACCGGGACCTCGATGACGCGCAGCCCGCGCTTCAGGGCCCGCACCTGCATCTCCACCGTCCAGCCGAAGGTCCGGTCCCGCATCGCGATGCGCTCCAGGGCATCATACCGCACGGCGCGGAAGGGTCCGAGATCGGTGTAGCGATGCCCGTGGAGGAGGCGAATCAGGGCCACGGCCAGGCGGTTCCCGAAACGCGCCTGCGGGGTGAGCGCCCCGGGCTCGGCGGCCCCGAGGACGCGCGAGCCGACCACGAGATCCGCCTCGCCGGCGTAGAGCGGATCGAGCAGCCGTCCGATGTCGGCCGGCCGGTCGGCGCGATCGGCGTCGAGGAAGGCGACGGCGAACGGCCGTCGGGCGGCCGCCGCCGCCAGGCCGCGCAGGCAGGCGGCCCCGTAGCCGCGCCACGGCTCGCGCAGCACCTCGGCCCCGGCCTCCCGCGCGACACGGGCGGTGCGATCGGTGGAGCCGTTATCGACCACGAGCACCCGGTCGACCCGCTCCTCCCCCAGCTCCAGGAGCTCCTCGACCACGGCACCGATCGACGCCTCCTCATCGAGCGCCGGGATGATGATGGTGGTGGATCGGTCCGCGTGCATGCCGGCTGACCCCACGGGCACGGCTTCCAGCGATTCGTAGCTGGTCGTGACCCGGAAGACGCGCGGCCCCGTCTCGCCGACGGGGCCGCATGGACCGAGTCCCCTGGCTTCCGTGCGTCGCCGCCGCCGGGCCCCGGGGATCGCGCCGCCCCCCGCGGGGCGGCGGCACTCCGGCTCGTCGCCACGGCGCGCTACGCCGCGCCGACCGGCTCCGGCGACTTGGCCCCGGCGAGGGCGGCCTGGGCTGCCGCCACGCGCGCCACCGGCACGCGCCGCGGCGAGCAGGAGACGTAGTCGAGGCCGGCGTCATGGCAGAGCTCGATCGACTTCGGATCGCCGCCGTGCTCGCCACAGATCCCGACCTTGAGCTTCGGATTGGTCGCCCGTCCCTTGGTCGTGCCCATGCGCACCAGCTCGCCGACGCCGTTCTGATCGATCGACTGGAACGGGTCGGATGGCAGGATGCCTGACTCGATGTAGAGGAACAGGAACTTGGCGGCATCGTCGCGCGAGATGCCGAACGTGGTCTGGGTCAGATCATTGGTACCGAACGAGAAGAAGTCGGCAACCTCGGCGATCTGGTCGGCGCAGATGGCCGCGCGCGGCAGCTCGATCATCGTGCCGACCAGGTAGTCGACCCGGCGCCCCTTCTCCTTGAAGACCTCCTCGGCCACCCGGTCGACCACCTCGCGCTGACCGGCCAGCTCCTGCCGCAGGCTGACCAGCGGGATCATGATCTCGGGGTGCACCTCGATCCCCTCGGCCGCCACATCGCAGGCCGCCTCGAGGATGGCGCGGGCCTGCATCGCGGTGATCTCGGGATAGGCGGTCCCCAGGCGGCAGCCGCGGTGCCCGAGCATCGGGTTGGACTCCCCGAGGCTCTCGACGACGGCCTCCAGGTGCTCCGCGTCGACGCCCAGCTCCTTCGCCAGCTTGCCGATCTCGTCCTTGCCGTGCGGCAGGAACTCGTGCAGCGGCGGGTCGAGCGTGCGGATCGTCACCGGGCGTCCGTTCATCGCCTTGAAGATGCCGTGGAAATCGTCGCGCTGCATCGGCAGGAGCTTCGAGAGCGCCGCCTCGCGGCCGGCCAGGTCCTCCGACAGGATCATGCGGCGCACGGCCGTGATGCGATCCTCCTCGAAGAACATGTGCTCGGTCCGGCAGAGGCCGATGCCCTCGGCACCGAGCGCCACCGCCTGCGCCGACTGGCCGGGTGTGTCGGCGTTGGTCCGCACGCCGAGCCGGCGGAAGCGATCGGACCACTCGAGGATCTGCTGGTAGCTCTGCGCCATCGGGCAGTCCTCGAGGGGACACGACTTCTCGATCAGCGCCTCGACCACCTCGGAGGGCTGGGCCTCGATCTCGCCCTTGTAGACCTTGCCGGTCGTGCCGTCGATCGAGATCCAGTCGCCGGCCTTGATCACGGTATCGCCGACCTTGAACTGGGCCTTGGCATAGTCGATCTCGATGGCACCACAGCCGACCACGCAGGGCTTGCCGCGCTGCCGCGCCACGAGCGCCGCGTGGCTCGTCATGCCGCCGCGCGAGGTCAGGATGCCGCGCGACACCGCCATGCCGCCGACGTCCTCCGGCGAGGTCTCGATGCGGACGAGGAGCACGTCGTCGCCGCGCGAACCGGCGAGCTTGGCGTCATCGGCATGGAAGACGACCTTGCCGCAGGCCGCGCCCGGCCCGCCGGGCAGACCGGTCGCCAGGTGCCGCCCCTCGTTCTCGGCCTTCGTGAGCTCGGCGCGGTTGAAGACCGGCGCCAGCAGGTGCTCCATCGCCTCCGCCTCGACCATGGTGACCGCGGTCTGCTCGTCGACCAGGCCCTCGCTGACCAGATCCGTGGCGATCTTCACACCGGCGAAACCGGTGCGCTTGCCGGAACGGGTCTGCAGCATGTAGAGCTTGCCACGCTGGATCGTGAACTCGAGATCCTGCATGTCGGCGTAGTGATGTTCGAGCTTCTCGGCGTAGCCGATGAAAGCCTTGTAGAGCTCCGGCATCGCCTCCTCGAGCGACGGCTGGTCGGCGCCCCCCTCCGCCTTCTGCTCGTTCGACAGGGGACGCGGCGTGCGGATACCGGCGACCACGTCCTCGCCCTGGGCGTTCGGCAGCCACTCGCCGAAGACCTTCTTGTCGCCCGTCGCCGGATTGCGGGTGAACGCGACGCCGGTGGCGCAGTCGTCGCCCATGTTTCCGAAGACCATCGCCTGCACGTTGACGGCGGTGCCCCAGCTGGCGGGGATGTGGTAGATGCGCCGGTAGTCGATGGCGCGACGGTTGTTCCAGGACCCGAAGACCGCGCCGATGGCGCCCCACAGCTGCTGCCACGGGTCCTCGGGGAACTCGATGCCGAGGCGGTCCTGGATCGCCTGCTTGAAGCGCTTGACCAGGTCCTTGAGGTCGGCGGGAGTCAGCTGATGATCGAACTCGACGCCGGCCTCCTTCTTCTTGGCCTCGAGGATGACCTCGAACGGATCCTCGTCCTCCTTCTTCTCGGGCTTGAGACCGAGGACGACGTCGCCGTACATGGCCACGAAGCGCCTGAAGCTGTCCCACGCGAAGCGCTCGTCACCGGTCCTGGCGGCCAGCCCCTCGACGGTCTTCGTGTTGAGGCCGAGGTTCAGGACCGTGTCCATCATGCCGGGCATCGAGGTGCGGGCACCCGAGCGCACCGACACGAGGAGCGGGTTCTGGGCATCGCCGAACGTCGCCCCCATGGCCTTCTCCACCTGGCCGAGCGCCTGCTTGACCTCGTTCTCGAGCCCGGAGGGATAGCTCTGCTCGTGATCGTAGTAGTGGGTGCAGACCTCGGTGGTGATCGTGAATCCCGCCGGCACCGGGATGCCGAGATTGGTCATCTCGGCCAGTCCCGCGCCCTTGCCGCCGAGCAGGTTCTTCATCTCTCGGTTGCCGTCCGCCTTGCCTTCGCCGAACGAATACACGTACTTCGTCATCGTCACTGCACTCCCTCTAGCTCCGCGCTGCGCGGGCTGACCGCTCGACGTCTCTCGTCTCGACATCATGCTCCCGGGACAGCACCACGCTCGAACGCATGATACCGATCTCGGTGCCACGCCAGTTGGTCAACGTCATCTCATGGAATCGGCTCAGGGCACCAAGCTCCTGCCGATCGAAAATCCCGAGCTCGAGCAGGATCTCGAGCACCACCGGGGCGACGGCGCGCTGGGCACCGTCCTCGATGCGCACGGCGATGCCGAGTTCGCGCTCTGGCACGGCGACACAGTAGAGGCCCTCGGCGCCGTACTTGCCGATCGCCCGCTGGCCGAGCTCGCGCGAGAAGACCGCCTGGAAGTCGTCCTCCTCGCCGAGCATCTCCGGGCAGCGGGCCATGGCGGCGCCGATCCGCGCCGCGGCACTTGCCGGCTCAGCCGCCTCGCGCGCCAGGCGCGCGAAGCCCCTCGCCATGGCCACCAGCGGCGCGTAGAGCGTCGGTGCGCTGCAACCATCCGTGCCGGTGTGCGCTGCGTCCGGGGAGAGACCGCAGGCTGCCGCGACCCGCGCCGTGATGCAGCGCTGGGCCGGATGCTCCGGGTGCATGTAGGTTTCGATGCCGGCGCCCTCGAGGACGGCGAGCGCCAGCATGCCCGCGTGCTTGCCCGAGCAGTTGTTGTAGATCGCCGCCGGCTCGCCGCCCATGAGGAGATGGCGGCGAGACTCCCGATTGCGCGGCTCGTGGTAACCGCAACCCAGCGCCTCGGGGCCGAGCCCGGCCGCGGCCAGGATGTCGCGCACCGCCTCGAGATGGCGCGGCGCCCCCGAGTGCGAGGCCGCCATCACCGCCACGTGACGCTCGGCGAGCCCGAGCCGCTCGATGCCGCCGTCCTCGACCAGCGGCAGGAGCTGGATCGGCTTGCAGGCCGAGCGAAAGTAGCATGGCTGATCGGCGGTGCCGGCGCTGGCGATCAGCCGTCCGTCGGCATTGACGATCGCCACCGACCCGCGATGCATGGACTCGATGCGGCCCGACCGGGTCAGGCTCACCAGTTCCGCCGATGGCATCCGAGAGGCATCCCTGCGCGTCACCGGGACCGGCACGCGGCGCCTGCGCCGGCCACCGCCGCCGTCCGCCGCGCCGGCCGCGGGGTCGACAGACGCCGCCGAGCACGCAAAAAAAGAGCCCGCGGCACCCACCGGGGCTCCCGTTCCAGCTTCGGGTTAGCACGGATCCCCGGGCAGATCAATTGGAAATCCCGCGCTCCGGGGCCCGTGGAAGCGGTCGCTGCGCTCTCACGTGACCGGAGAGCTGCCACCCGGTCGCTCGATCCCGTCGCCTGGCTGCCGGCGCGCCGCCAGCCAGGCGACCGCCAGAACCGCCAGGATCAGCATCACCGGGTGGATGGCCAGGCTGTATCGACCGCGCACGGCGAAGTTCATGTAGAAGAGCGTCATCCAGCCGCAGGCCGCCAGCAGCACGGCGTAGGGCGCCCGCCGGCGCCGGCGCCAGGCGACGATCGCACCGGTCAGGGCGAGCGGCGTCAGGACCGACATGAGGACGACCCCGCCCAGCCCCTGCAAGTGGTTGTAGCGCAGCATGTCCGGGATCGTCCACCAGTAGTAGAGGATCCGCGTGCCGATGCGCTTGAGGGTCCGGCCCGGATGGGCCGCCATGTAGGACAGTCCCTGGCGGAGCAACATGCGGTCGAAGTCGGCCTCGTTCATCGTCTCGAGCGCGCGCCGGTCGACGACCTGCCAGCGGATGTTGTCCTTGGCGCAGAGCACATTGGTATCGGGTCGCGAGTATGGATTGTTGGCCCCGGCGAAGTTGAAGCCCAGGTTGGTCGCGACCGGCACGAAGCGCCCCTGGACGACGGCGTTGCGCACCGTCCACGGTGCGAGCAGGACCAGCGCCACGCCGAGGCTGGCCAGCGGCAACGCCACCGCCCGCCGCCAGGAAGTGCCGGCGCCACGCAGGCCGAGCGGCATCAGGACCAGTGAGCCGAGGAACGATGGTAGCGAGTAGGCCAGGAGCCCGTATAGCGCGCCGATCTTGAGCGCCGCCGGCCACAGCCGCGGCGCGTGTCGCTGGGAGATGAGCAGCAGGAGCGCCGCCGGCACGCCGAGCGTGTGGAAGGTGACCGGGAAGAGCTCCGACGTGTAGAACACGAACGGCGGCCAGACGACCGCCAGCCAGGCGGTGACCCAGGCCAGCTCGTCCCGGAGCAGGCGGGTGGCCAGGCGGCGCACGACGAGTGGCAGGGCGCTGCCGCAGACGATCTGCACCAGCTGCACCGCCGTCCCCCAGCCCTCGCCCACCGTCAGCTTGGCGAGCGCCAGGAGCCCCGGATAGAAGGGCGGGAAGAACGACAGCCGCGGCACCGGATCTCCCGGCGGCTGCTCGGTGCCGTAGAAGTTCCAGCGGAAGCCGTCGCCGGCGACGATGCTGTCGGCCAGCGTCCCGAGCTCGAGGCCGCCGCGCGACCCCTGGGCCTGCAGCCAGAGCGCCCAGAGGACCAGCCGGACCAGCAGCGCCGCCAGGAAGAGCGTGCCGTCTTGCCAGAGCCAGCGCCGCCAGCCGCCGGGCGCCCGCGGCGACGCCTTGTCCGGCTGGACGGCGGCCGCCCGACCTCGCCTCGACCTCGTCATCGTGACCTGCCCATCGGTGCCCTGCGGCACCGCTCGCGGTTCCGGGTCAGTGCTTCACCAGCGCGTACATGACGAACAGCGAGTCGGGGGTGATCGACTCGAAGCGCATCTCGAAGCGCGGATCGAACTTGAAGTCCGCCAGCGTCATCCGGTCGTCGGCCCGCAGGCTGTAGTGCGAGTCCCAGAAGATGACCGACTCCGGCGGTGCCGCCTCGACCGACCGCCGCCCGACCGGCGGCGAGCCGCCGGGTGGGCGCCGGCCGACCGCATCCAGATGGAACTCGAGCCAGGGATGGGTCGCCACCACCGGCGCCTGCCGCCATCGCGACGCCAGGTACCAGTCGAAGCAACGCCGCACCGCCAGCTGCTCGGCGCTCGCCCGGAGCGGTGGCTCGGCGGCGAGCCCGTAGACCAGCGCCAGCAGCACGCAGGCGAGCGGACCATGACGGAGGGCCAGGCGGCGCGCGCCCCCACGGGAAGCGGCGAGTCCCACCAGCCCGAGGATGATGAGGCCCGCGGCGAGCCGCGTCACCTCGAACGGCCCGACGGCACGATGATGCATCACCAGACCACGCGACAGGAAGAGCCCGATCAACACGACCCCGCCGGCCAGGATCCGGAGCGGCCGCCGATCGCCGGCGGCCACCCGCGCGAAGGTGACCTCGAGGCCGCGCGCCGCCATGAGCGCGAAGAGCGGGCTGACCGCCACCAGGTGGCGGAGGAAGCCGGCCGAGTGCCCGAACGACACCCGCCAGGCGAGCACCATGTAGAGGAGGAGCGCCCCGAGGGCGCTGCCGGTGATCCAGTCGAGCCCCCTCGCCCGTCCCCGCCGGTCACGCCGGACGACCAGGTCGACGAGCAGGAACAGGAAGACGACCGGGCCGACGACGTAGACGAGTCCCTGCGGATAGTGCCAGAGCGGCGTGGTGCCATAGAGGTTCGACTCGCCGGTCACCACCTGTCGCCAGAGCCACAGCGGCTCGCCGTGCGCCAGTGCCGCTGCCAGCGCCCAGACGGCGAGCCCGGTGCCGGTCAGTGCGGCGTCCAGCCAGCGGCGCCGGCGGACCAGCAGCAGCGCCCAGGCGACGACCAGCACCGTCAGTTCGAGCCGCGCCAGCGGCACCAGTGACGCCCACAGCGCGAAGCGGCGTTCCCGCCCGGCGGCGCGCGCCGCCAGCGCCAGTGCCAGGACCAGGGCGCACAGCGGCTCGGTCAGGCTGGCCGTCGACAGGAGGAGCACGAACGGCATGGTCGCCTGCAGCCCGGCCGCGAGCCCCCCGCGGAGACCGAGGCGGAGCGCCGCGCGCCCCGTGACCAGGGCGCCCAGCACCGTGACGACCGTCGTCGTGAGCTGCACGGCATCGAAGCCCCAGCGCGCTGGCAGGGCGTAGAGCAGCGTGAAGAGCGGCCGGCCCCAGACGTTCAGGAACAGCCGGGGAGCGTGCCAGGCGTCCCGCGCCATGAAGTAGTGCCCGAGATCATCGTCGTTGTAGATCCCGGTGGCGCGGCTCGAGTACCAGACGTAGACCAGCCAGACGCCGATCAACCCGGCGGCCACGAGCCACGGGCGACCGGCAGCGGTCGATCCGTCCTCCCCGACGCCGTGACCGGCCGTGGCCGGCGCCGACCGCGCGTCGGTTCCCG
>JASFRE010000091.1:0-11276 GCA_050115055.1 Candidatus Eiseniibacteriota bacterium
TGAGCACGACGACGTGGTCCAGGCATTCGAGGCGAATGCTACCAATCAGCCGTTCGACGTACGGATTCTGCCAAGGGCTTCGGCGGGCGATCACGACCTGTTCGATGCCCATGTTGACGAAGCGCCGCTTGAAGTGTCCGCCGTATATGCCGTCGCGGTCACGGAGCAGATAGCGTGGGACGTCATCCCAGAGGAGAGCCTCGACGATTTGCGGCGCGGTCCACTCGGCAGATGGATTCGCGGTGACGTTGAATTCAAGAACACGTCGCCGGTCATTTGCGAGGACCAAGAAGACGAAGAGGATCTCGAAGGTGACGTTGGGAACGATGAAGAAGTCAACCGCCACCGTCTCGGTCAGGGTGAAGTCCTAGACTTGCTGTAAAAGAGGGGCCCTCCTAACCTCTGGGAAGTTCCACCTAACCCCGAGGAGGAGAGCCCGATGGCAGATTCGAGAGTACCACCTTCCGAGCGGACGAAGGAAGCGATCCGAGCGCTGATCGAGGGTCAAAGTGATGCAGGGGCGCCAACGTCTGAGTTGCTGCGCCTGGCAACACGACTGATCGTCGAGGAAGCGCTGGAGGGCAAGGCGCGCGACGTGCTGGGCCGGGAGTACTACGGGCGCCGAGAGGGTCGTGAGGGCTACCGCAATGGCTACCGGGACGGGCGGCTGAACACAGCGGAGGGTGAGATCCAGTACTCGGTTCCACAGCTGCGCGATGTGCCTTCGGAGGCAGTTCAGGAGCTCCGACGTTGGCTCGGATCGCGGACCGAGGAGCTCGGCAGGCTGGCTGTCGAGGCCTACGCCCGCGGGTGCTCGACCCGCGACATCGAAGCGATGTTCACCGACAGCGGGGGCCGTAGCTTGTTGTCGCGATCCGCGGTCTCTGAACTCAGAAATCACGGAATCTCTGTGGGAGGAGTACGAGTCGTTCAGCACCAGAGTTCTGAGCGATCTGAAGACCGTGTACCTGTTCGTGGACGGGATCGCCGAACGGCTTCGACCGGGATCGAAGCGGGAAGCCGTGCTGGCAGCCTGGGCGATCACCGAGGCCGGCCAGAAGATCCTGGTGGCGGTCGCGCCCGGGACCAAGGAGTCCACCGACTGCTGCCGTGATTTCTTCGAGGATCTCAAGCGGCGCGGGCTCGAGGATCCGGTGCAAGTGATCTCGGACGGCGCTGCAGGCCTGATCGCAGCCAACGAGCAGTGCTTTCCGGTCTCGCTCCGCCAACGCTGTCCGGAACACAAGATCCGTAACCTGATCTCGAAACTGCCGAGCGAAGCGATCGCGGAGTTCAAGCAAGTAGCGAAGGCAAGCTATCAGGCGCCGTCGCCGGCGATGGCCCGGGCACTTCGAGACGATCTCGTAGAGCGTTTCGGAAAGAAGTACCCGTCGGTGGTGCGGTGTCTCCTCGACGATTTCGAGGCCTGCATCGCGCACCTTCGCTGCCCGGCAGCGCATCACCGACTGATCCGAACCACGAATCTCCTCGAGCGGCTATTCGGCGAGGAGCGTCGCCGCTTCAAGGCAGTCGGGACGACCTTCGGTGAGCGTCCGGTACTGAAGCTCATGTACTCGACGCTGGTCCGTGCTTCAGACCGGTGGCGAGGCATCCAGATCACTGAGTTCGAGACGAGGCAACTCGACGTTCTCAGGCAACAACTCAACGAGGAGCATCGGCGCGAGAACGATCCTGCGGCTGCGGTCAGAGGGAAGCGAGGGCCTCGCGATTTACAGCAGGCTTAAGACTTGACCCCTCAGGCGCGTCTTCTCCATCGACGTGCTGAGCTGTCCCCCGTGCGCGTCACCGTTGGTGGTGCTCGCCCTCCTCTCCGACGCGCCGGTGGTGAAGAAGATCCAGCGACACCTCGTGTTGTCCCGCCGAGGCGCCGCCGCTGGCGCCGGCGATCCTGGCAGCGAGCGACGGGCCGCTGTTCGAGGACGGGGAGGGGAAAGGGGCGGGGGAGTGGGACGCCACCGGCGCGCCGTCCTGGGCGCCGCCGTGAGACGCGGCGAACCGGGTGCGATGCGCCGCGGCGAGCGCCCGGCGTGGAAGGCACGAGTGGCGACGTCGACCGACCAGCCCAGCCGATCCAACCGATCCAGTACCAGCCTGACTCCGCGTGCCCGCGCGTGCATGGTCGCCGGGTGGTGGGGGGCGTGCGCCAGGACGACGTTTGCGAGACGGCGACGCGCCGTTGCGGATGGTGAGGCACTGGTCTCGCAGGTGGCGCACCGTGCTTCCCGGGGCCACGAGCCGCTGCTCACCGGAGCGCCAGCGGGTTCGGCGTCTACCAACCGTCCTTCGCGCGCGACCGGCCGGCCAGATCCGCGTTGGATGTTCCTACGCTTTCAGCGATCCCCTCGGCCTCCGTGTCACGCATGTCGGCGGCGAACCCGATGCAACTGGCCGTCGTCGAACAACAGAACCTGATATCCTCCGGAGTCGGCGCGCCGATCAGCGACGGCATCTCGACGTCTCGAATGGGCTCCACGAGCTGATCAGAGCTTGCACTCTGGACGCGATTCCCTGCCCTCGGGTCGTCACGCGGCCGGTCGAACGCTTGGCGGGGGCGGGTCCTGCGAGCAACGTCCAACCGACCAGCAAGGTCGATCGGTGCGTACCGGTCACCCGGAACGAGCTCGAGCACACGATCAGGTTCATCTTCCGACGGGCACTCGCGCCCGGGAAGGAGGAGTGACGATGCACGCGGATCTCCGCCCCGTCGCCGGCGACCGCCGGGTGATCGTCCTGGCGACCATCCTCGCGCTGGCGCTGATCGCTGCCGCAACGCCCGCGCCCGCCACGACGCCCGCCTGGACCCTCGACCGCTGCCTCGAGGCGGCGCAGGACACCTCGCCGCGCCTGGAGACGGCGCGCGCCCGGGTCGACGCCGCGCGCGCCCTCAGCGACGCCGCGGGGGCGCAGCTCTACCCGGTGCTCGGGCTCACTGGCCGCGCCGGCTACACGACCGAAACCCTGTCCATCGACTTCCCCGCCGCGCCCGCCCAGGCGCCGCGGGGGATCCATTTCGGCGACGGCTACGACTTCGATCTCATGCTGGGTGTGCGCGTGCCTCTCTATCAGGGCGGCGGGCAGCGTGCCGAGCGCGCCGCCCGCCAGGCCCAGTGGCGTGCCAGCCTCGCCGAGGTCACCGCCGACAGCCTCGACCTGCGCCTACAGGTGCGGCGCGCCTTCTTCGGAGCGCTCGGCGCCCAGGCCGCCGCCGGCGCGGCGCGGCAGGGAGAGGACCGGCTCCGCCGCCACCTCGAGGTGATCACGGCCAGCATCGACGCCGGAACCGCCACCGAGGAGGCCCGGATCCAGGTGCTGGCCCGCCTGCGCCGCACCCAGCAGACCACCGTGCAGGCCGACGCCGCGGCAACCGCCCAGTGTCTGGGACTGGGCCGACTCGTGGGAACACCGGGCCAGGAGGTTGCTCCCACCGCCGACCTCACCGTGTCCCTACTCGGCACCGACGAGGGCGGGCGCCCGTGGGACGAGCGCCCCGAGCTGCGGGCCCTGGACTCGCGCATCGACGCCGCCGAGCAGACCACCCGCGCCGCCGGCGCCGGCCTCAGGCCAGCGGTCGACCTGGAGGGCGGCTGGCACTACGGCCGGCCGGGTGTCGATCCGGTGACCGACGCGTGGATGGATTACGGCACGGTCGTACTGAGCCTGCGCTGGCCGCTCTTCGATTTCGGTCGTTCCGGCCATCGGGTGCGCAATCAGCGCGCGGAGAAGCGCGCCCTGACGGCGGCGCGCCGTGACACCGATGAGGCCCTGCACACGCGCTTGGCCAACGCGCGAACCCAGCGATCGTCGGCGCTCCAGGAGCGGGACCACGCCCTGGAGCGGGTGACCCTGGAGCGACAGCGGCTCGGCCTGCTCCAGTCGCGCTGGCATGCCGGCAACGCCACCGAGACCGAGCTGCTCGACGTCCAGGACGATGTGACCGTGGCCGAGATGGACCTGGCGATGACCCGCGCCCGGCTGCGGATCGCCGAGGCCGAACTGCTGGCGGCCCTGGGCCGGTGAACCACCCGGGTCCCGAGATCGAAGCGTCGCCCGGCCCCGGAGGTCGCCGCGACGCCATGGAAAGGACGACTCCATGAGACGGCTGCTCTGGATCAGCCTGGTGACCCTGGCCGCGTTGTCCCCGGCGGGGTGCGGGCGCGACGAGGCCGCCCATCCCTCGGGGACCTTCGAGGCCATCGAGATCGACCTCTCGCCGCGCCTGGCCGGCCAGCTCGTGCGCGTCGGTCCGCGCGAGGGCGACCACGTCAATCAGGGCGACACGCTGCTGGTGGTGGACACCGAGCTGATCCGGCGTCAGCGCGCCGAGGCGGCGGCCGCGCTGGTCGTGACCGCCGCCCGGCGGCACGTGGCCACCGACCGGCGCGATCAGCAGCAGCGGGAGCTCGAGCTGGCCGAGGTCACGCTCGGGCGCCTCGAGATCATGAACGCCGACGGCAATGCCACCGACCAGCGGCTGGACGAGGCCAGGGCCCAGCGTGACATCGCCGCCCGCCGTCTCGACGCCGCGAAGCACGAGCTGCAGGTCCTCGACGCCGAGGCCGAGCGCCTGCGGGCGACGGTCGCCGTCGCCGACCGCAAGATCGAGGACGGGATCCTCACCGCGCCGGTCGACGGCACCATCCTCCTGCGACCCGCCGAACCCGGGGAGATGGCCGCGCCGGGAAGGACCGTCTTGCGCCTCGCCGATCTGACGCGGCTGGAGCTGCGCTTCTACCTGGAGGAGCAGGATCTGGACCTCGTGCGACTGGGCGGCGCCGTGCCCGTTGCCGTGGATGCTCTGCCCGATCGCGCGTTCACCGGCACGGTCACCTGGATCAGCGACGAGGCCGAGTTCACACCCAAGAACGCCCAGACGCGCGATGCGCGTGCCCAGCTGGTCTATGCGGTCAAGCTCACCGTGGACAATCCGGACGGTGTGTTGCACATCGGCATGCCGGCCGAGATCGAGTTGCCGAGGTAGCGCGCCATGCCGACCCGACCTCCGATCCCGCATCCGACCTCCGAGGTCACGCTGGCGGTGAGCGGCCTGCACAAGAGCTACGGCGACAACCGGGCCGTGGCCGGAATCGACCTCGCGGTGCACCGCGGCGAGATCGTCGGTCTCATCGGACCCGACGGCGCCGGCAAGACCACCACCATGCGCATGGTCCTGGGCCTGGTGCGGCCCGACGCCGGAACCGTCAGGATCCTGGGCGAGGACGCGGTGACGCGTCCCCGCGCGCTCAAGGACCGTCTGGGCTACATGCCACAGCGCTTCAGCCTGTATCCCGACCTCACCGTGGCCGAGAACCTGCGCTTCTTCGCCGACCTCTACCTGGTGCCGCCGGCCGAACGCGACCGGCGCGAGGACGAGTTGCTTGCCTTCAGCCACCTCGATGCGTTCCGCGACCGGCGCGCCGGGGCGCTTTCCGGCGGCATGAAGCAGAAGCTGGCACTGAGCTGCAACCTGGTGCACACCCCCGAGCTGCTCGTCCTCGACGAGCCCACCACCGGGGTCGACCCGGTCAGCCGCCAGGAATTCTGGACGCACCTGAAGCAGCTGGCGGACGACGGCATGGCGCTCCTGGTGAGCACCCCGTACATGGACGAGGCCGAGCGCTGCCACCGGGTGCTGCTGGTGCACGGTGGCCGGGTAGTCGCCCGCGGCACCCCGGCCGAGCTCACCCGTGCCTACCCGAATCGCCTGCTCGAGATCCGCACCGACCATGTGGCCGCCGTCGCCCGCCAACTGCGCGAGCTCGACCTGCCCGGCCTCGAGGTGCTGCGCTTCGGCGACAGTCTGCATGTGGTGCACGACGCCGCCCAGGCAGAGGCGCTGAACTCGGCGCTGGCGGACCGCGGGCTGATCGCGACCGGCATCGCGCCCAGCATCGAGGACGTCTTCGTCGCCCTGGCCGGAACAGCCGGGAGGGAGATGCCGTGACCCACGACGCCGCCGTCCTGGCCCGCGGCCTCACGCGCCGCTTCGGCGACTTCACCGCCGTCGACGCGATCGATCTCGAGGTGCAAGCCGGCGAGATCTTCGGCTTCCTCGGCGCCAATGGCGCCGGCAAGACCACGGCGATGCGCATGCTCACCGGCCTGCTGGCCCCCTCCGAAGGCGAAGCCTGGGTGGCCGGCGTGCCGGTGCACGAAACTCCCGAGCGCGTCAAGCCGCACATCGGGTACATGAGTCAGAAGTTCAGCCTCTACGACGATCTCACCGTGGGTGAGAACATCACCTTCTACGGCGGCGCCTACGGACTGGGCCGCGCCGTCATCGCCGAGCGTCGCGACCCGCTGCTCGCCCGGGTGGGACTGGCCGGCCAGGCTGACCGCCTCACGCGCGACCTGCCCCTGGGCTTCAAGCAGCGCCTGGCCCTGGCCAGCGCCAACCTGCATCGTCCGCGCATCCTCTTCCTCGACGAGCCTACCGGTGGCGTCGACCCGGTGGCCCGTCGCGCGTTCTGGGACCTGATCTACGAGCTGGGCGAGTCCGGCACGACGGTCTTCGTCACCACCCACTACATGGACGAGGCGGAGTATTGCAGCCGCGTCTCCATCATGGTGGCGGGCCGCGTCGAGGCGCTCGACACCCCCCGCGGCCTGAAGGCACGCTACGGCGGGCGCACGATGCAGGACGTGTTCCTCCAGGTGGTGGGAGCATGAAGCGGATCATGGCCATGGCCCGCAAGGAGCTGCTGCACATCCTGCGCGATCCGCGCAGCCTGACGGTGGCGGTGCTCATGCCCCTGCTCCTGGTGGTGATGTACGGCTACGCCCTCGACATGGAGATGAAAGACCTGCGCCTGGGGATCCTCGACATCGACGGCACGCCGGCCAGCCGCGAGCTGGTGCGGGCGCTGGTCAGCAGCGAGTTCATCGTCGACGCCGGCCGCTTGCACGCGCGCGCGGAGATCGAGCCGGGCTTTCGCCGGGGGCGGTACCTGGCCGCGCTGGTGATTCCGCGCGGCTACGGTCGCGATCTCGCCGACGGTCGTAGTACCACGGTCCAGGTGCTGGTCGACGGCGCCGACGCCTCCACCGCCGCCACGGTCGACAACTACCTGCGCGCGGTACTGGGGCTGATCAACGGTCGGCTCGCGGTCGACGGACCGACAGCGCTGCCGGGTCCGCAGACGGTGTTGCGCGTGCTCTTCAATCCCGAGCTGACCAGCAGCCACTTCATCGTGCCGGGCCTGGTAGCCATCGTGCTGATCATGATCTGCGCCCTGCTCACCAGCGTGGCGATCACCCGGGAGAAGGAGACCGGCACCCTCGAGCAGGTGCTCACCACACCGGTCCGCGCGAGCCAGGTCATCGTGGGCAAGGTGCTACCCTACCTCGCCCTGGGCGCCATCGATGCGGTCCTCATCTTCGTGGCGGGCCGCATCCTCTTCCAGGTGCCCATGCAGGGGTCGATCCTCGCCCTGGCCGGCTACTGCCTGCTCTACGTGCTGATCGCCCTGGCCCTGGGTTTGCTGATCTCGGCGCTGGTCCGAACCCAGCGGGTGGCGATGATGCTGGCCCTGGTGATCACCATGCTTCCGGCCATGATCCTGTCGGGATTCATCTTCCCCGTGCGCAGCATGCCGCCGCCGCTGCAGGTGGTCGCGCATCTGATCCCGGCCACGTACTTCCTGCGCGTCATCCGCGGAATCATGCTCGTGGGCCGCAACGCATACCCCCTGGAGGGCGGCGTCATGCTGGTCATGGCCGTCGGCCTGCTGTCCCTGGCGACGCATCGCTTCAAGGGCCATCTGGAGTAGAACGAAGGAGTGTCCGTTGCGCGCACTGCTGTTCCTGATCCGCAAGGAATTCCTGCAGGTCCGTCGCGACCCCGCCATGCTGCGCATCATCTTCGTGGTGCCGGTGATCCAGCTGTTGGTGCTGAGCTACGCTGCCAACCTCGACCTGGTGAACGTGCCGGTGACCGTCCTCGACCAGGACCGCACCGCCGACAGTCGCGCCGTGATCGACGCCTTCTTGCACTCGGACACCTTCGTGCAGGGCCCCGTGGCCTCCTCGCCCGGCGAGCTGCAGGATCATCTGGTCCATGACCGCGCCGACCTCTCCCTCTGGATCCCGCCACACTATGCCCGCGACCTCGCCGCCGGCCGACCCGCCCGCGTGGGCCTGGCCGTCGACGGCACCAACAGCGCCGCCGCCGGCAAGACCGCCGGCTACGCCCGCCGCATCGTCGCCGCCGAGGGCGCCCGCCTGGCAGCCGGGGGGACTCGCCTGACCTCCCGGGCAGGTGCCACCGCGGAGGCGGGCACCGGCGGGCCGCGAGTCGAGGGGATCGTCCGCTTCCTCTACAATCCCGAGCTGGAGAGTCGGTTCTACATGGTGCCCGGCATCCTGATCATCCTGGTGACCATCATCAGCGCGTTGTTGACCGGCATGGCGGTGGTGCGCGAGAAGGAGATCGGCACCCTCGAGCAGCTCATGGTCACCCCCCTGAGAGCCTGGCAGCTCATCGCGGGCAAGGTGATCCCCTTCGCCATCCTCTCCTACCTGACGCTGTCGATCAGCACGGCCCTCGCCATCGGCTGGTTCCGCGTTCCCGTGCAGGGATCGCTCGTGCTGCTCGCCGTGGCCATGGCTGCCTACCTGCTGGTCACCCTGGGTGGCGGTCTGCTGGCCTCCACGGTGTCATCGACCCAGCAGCAGGCCATGTTCACGGTCTGGTTCTTCCTGGTGTTCGGGATCCTGATGAGTGGCTTCTTCTACCCCATCGCCAACATGCCGTGGTGGGCCCGCCTGCTGACCTACGCCAACCCGATGCGCTACAGCATGAGTATCGTGCGAGGCATCTTCCTCCGGGGCGCCGGCCTGGCCGACCTGTGGCCCGACCTGGTCCGGCTGACGGGCCTGGGGGTCCTGGTGTTCACCGCCGCGGTGCTGCGGTTCTCCAAGCGGACGGCATGACCGGCCCGGCAGCGGCGGTGCCGACCTCGGCCGGCGAAGCGCCGGAAACGGCCTCGCTCGGTGAGACGGCTCGCAAGCTCCGTGATTCGAGGTCGAACGATGAACGGGAGCCGGTCTCCCGTGTGCCGCCACACCCGCGTCGCTGGACAACGGCCGGGCCGAACTCCTGGCACACGTGCCCGGCGCGCGCATACCGCTCGACCCGCGGCCGCAGCTCTCGATCGACGTCTCTTCCGATGGGGGCCGGCTCGCCGTCCCCCTGATCGACAGCACGACCGCGAACGTCCGGCGGGTTCGAGTCGATGGGTCGCCGATCCGCCCGGTCAGGGGTCTTGGCGAACGCTCGGTCGTGACGGCCCGCCAGGTCTCCTGCTCCCCGACAGCCAGCACATCGACGCCGCCGGCCGCGACAACGATGCGGACATCATCCTGCTGGAGGGCCTGCAGCTGCGAGGTAGGAGACTCCTTCGGTGGAGGGCGATGCAGGCGATGCAAGATCCCACTCCAGTTCGCAAGAGAACTGTCGCGCGATTCGCTTCTCCGCGAGTCGCTCCTTCCGAGTCCGCGCGGTCACGGTTGCCGGCGCCGCCGGGGGAGGAGGAGGCGGCAGCGGAGGCGGCGGTGGGGAGAGGGGAGAGCGAGGTCGAGCCCGCGGGCAGCGAGCGCGCGGAGGACACCGGCGACACGCCCGCCACGGCGAAGGCGCCGAGCGTGCCCGCCCCGGCTGGTGGGCGCGGAGACGCGACCGGCGCGGTGGACCTGCCACCGCCGGAGCTCGCCGGAGCGCACCAGCCGCGCCGCCGCCCGCTGCCCTGGGCGCAGACTCTCAAGCGCGTCTTCTTCGTGGACGCGCTGAGCTGCCCCCCGAGCCTGACAGCGATGGTGGTGCTCGCCCTCCTCTCCGACCCGCCGGCGGTGAAGAAGATCCTGCCTCACCTCGGGCTCCCCGCCGAGGCGCCGCCGCTGGCGCCGGCGATGCTGGCAGCGAGCGACGGCGGTTTCGGAATCAATCAACCGTCAGTCGCACGCGACCGGCCGGCCAAATCCGCGTTTGAAGTTCTTGCGTGCCGGTGGACGGGTGCCAACGGCTTCGTCTCGGGTCGAGTCGACTCCGCGCCGGGTGGGGGATTGGCATCGCTGCGAATCGCGTTTCCATTTCTACAAAGGAGGTTGCAGTCTCCTCGGCCGGTCCAGATTCCCTCTTGGGGGGGGCGACGGTGCTAACATCGCGATGTGTCGTCATGGCCTCGGCCGTCGCCCCGGAGGCGTCGATGACCGCACCCAGCGCCCGGCTGCGCCAGCAGCGGGGCGGCAGGTCTGCTTCTTCCCGCGTCGTCGTCGCTCACTCCCCGGCAGGTCAAGCCGGTTCCCGGCAGCGCGAAACGTCGTGCGCGGCGTGCGTGTTTTGGTTGGCCATGGATGACGTGGAACAGCTCCGTGCGCAGTCGAGTCGAATCTGTCAGGAGGTGCCGACATGCGGATCTGGATCGCGAGCTCGGCCATGGCGCTTGTCATCGCACAGGGCGTGCTTGCGCAGGACAGCCCGTGGACGCCCCAGGTATCGAGCAGCCCGGGCGCGCTCTACGTCGTCGACGCAGTGAGCGACGAGGTCGCCTGGGCGGCGGGCAACGATGCGATCGTCGTGCGCACGGTGAATGGCGGTGCGGAGTGGGAGCCGTGTCCCACGCCGTACGGAGCTCACTGGGCGCTCGGCGCGGTCGACGACCAGACCTGCGTGGTCTCGGGCTGGCCCGCGGTCCTGTGGCGAACGACCGATGGTGGCCAGACGTGGAACGTCGTTCACGACGCCGGTGATAGCTTCATCAACGCCGTTCACTTCTTTGACTCCCAGCGGGGCTGGGCGATGGGCGATCCGGTCCAGCCTTCGGGGGACCGGTTCGTCATCCTGGAGACGACCGATGGCGGGGCGACCTGGGTCGAGTCCCCGAGCGCGCCGCCGGCGACGTACCCCGAGCACGGGCTCACCGGCTCCTTTGCCTGGGTCGGTGATCAGCTCGGCGCCTTCGGGGTCTGGGAACACGTGATCTGGCGGACGACGAACGGCGGTGCGGACTGGCAGTCGGTCCCGTCGGCGATCCAGCAGGTCGCGGCGCTGGCGCTCGGCGACGACGGCATGGGGCTCGCAGGTGGCGACCTGGGGATGCTGGAGCGTACCACCGACTCCGGTGCGACCTGGGAGAGCATCCCGAGCCCGACGGTCGTCCGCCTGTTGCAGCTCGTGTGGATCGAGAACGACGAGTACTGGGGCTCGACCCATCAGCAGGGAGTGTTCCACAGCACGAATGCGGGCGGCGACTGGGAGGCGC
>JASFRE010000092.1:0-11085 GCA_050115055.1 Candidatus Eiseniibacteriota bacterium
GACGCCATTGGCGACCGTGCGCCCGGCCGTATTGTCGACCCGCCAGACCACGGCGCCCTGCGGCGGCAGACCGCCGAAGACCCGCACGCGCTCGCCGACCAGGTTCCAGACCGACAGCGTCGCCGGCCCCCCGGCGGCGCGGTAGCGCAGGGTCACGGCATCGCCGCGGACCGGATTGGCGGAGGGCTCGATCGCCTCGACCCGCGCCCCCACCGCCGACGGCTCGATCGGGGTCTCGGTCGGACCCTCGCCGCCCGGATCGTTCGAGAGCACCACCTCGGCCATTCCCGCGGCCGAGATCTCGGCCCGGTTGACGATCGAGCGTGACTCCGAGAGCGCCGGATCGACGCGCACCTGGAAGCTCACGGTGCGCACGCCGCCGGGCTCGAGGGTGCCGAGCACGACGGTGATCGCCCCGGCGCGGGTGACGTCGTAGTCGGCGCCGTCGGGGTCGTCACCGGAGTCGGTCCGGGATGCCCCGTCCACCTGCATGGTGCCGGCGACGTACTGCGTGAACTCCGGGATGACGTCGGTCAGGACGACCTCCTGCGCCGCGACGGTGCCCTCGTTGCGGACCACGATGACGTAGCTGATCACGTCGCCGGGCGCCGGCCGCTCGGCCCCCTCGACGATCGCCTCCTTGGTGGCGGTGAGCACTGGACGTGCGACGACGTCGATCTGGGTGGGCTGCAGGCCCTCCGTGTCCGGATCCCCGTCGGAGCGGAGCGGGTCGGTCAGCTCGGCGGCATCGACGCGCGCCTGGTTGAGGACACGCGTGCCCCCGGCGAGCGGTGCGTCCACACGGACCTCGAAGACCACCGAGTCGCGCCCCGCGGCTGCCACCGTGAAGTCGCCGACATCGATCATCCCGCGGCCGTGCGCGCCGCCTGTCGTGGAGGAACGGTCCACGGAGCCATCCGGCACCGAACGGACCTGCAGCCCGTGCACGACGGGTGGAAGATCGTCCTCGACCCGGACCTCGAGGGCCGGGAAGGTGCCCGCATTGACGATCTCGATGACGTAGCGCAGGGCGTCGCCCGGCACCAGCTCGCCGCCGTCCAGATCGGTGACGCGCTTCCACACCAGAAGCTGCGACGAGGACGACACGATCGAGCGTGTGGGCTGCTGGCCCGGCGTCGCCGGGTCGGCGTCGGTGAGCACCGGCTCGGCGACGCCCGCGGCGGTGAGACGCGCCTGGTTCTCGAGCACCGTGCCGTCGGCGAGCGGCAGGTCGAGGACGACGCCGGCGACCAGGCGCAGGTCGTCGCCCGCCGCCAGCTCGAGGCCCTCCACCACCAGGCGGCCGGTGCCGTTGGCGCCGCCCTGCGGATCGGAGCGATCGACGGCGCCGGGCGGCAGCTCGCGGACGGCGAGGCCGTGCACGCCCGGCGGCATGTCGTCCTCGATCACCAGCTCGCGCGCGGTGATCGTGCCCCGGTTCCGGATGGTGATCACGTAGTCGAGCGCATCGCCGGGCTCCAGCAGCCCGCCGTCCGGATCGACCGCCTCCTTGGTCGAGGGCAGCAGGTAGACCGCGGCCGGCACGACGATCCGGTTGGCATCGTCGTCGGCCGGATCAACCGGATCGTTGCCCTCCTCGACCCCGTCGCGCGGGTTCGGAGACGGATCGTCGGAGCGCCACGCCACGACGTCGACGGTGCCGTCGTCATCAGAGTCGAAGCTGGCCAGCGCCTGGGCGACGAGGGTGTCCGACGGCGCGACGTCCGGGTCGACCAGCATGTCGAAGTGGATGCTGCCGCCGGTCCCGCCCTCGAGGGTGGCGATCGACACCACCCACTCCGTGTCGCCCGGCTGGTTGCCCGAGGTCACGGTGCCGAGCGTCGAGACGACGCTGCCGGCGACGAGGGTGGCGCCCTCCGGGAGCTCGCGGATCTCGAGCTGATCGGCACCGGCCGCGCGGCGCGGCGCCGAGTTGTCGATCGTGAGCGTCACGCGCAGGCGGTCGCCCGGTAGCGGCAGGCCGGGGTCGCCGGCCAGGTCCTCGACCGTCTGCACGAGCGCCAGGCGCGGCCGATCATCGGTCGGATCGCCGGGGTCGCGCTCGCCGGGATCGAAGCGCCCGTTGCGGTCGGCGTCCTCGATGCCGTCGGCCACGCCGCCCCCGTCCGAGTCGGCGCGCGTCGGATCGGTGGTGGTGGCCGGATCGGCGTCGGCGACCGGCGCCGCGGTGGCGGCGATCGGGCCACCGCTCCCGTCGGGATCGACGATGCCGGCCGCGCGCCCGAGCTCGATGCCGTCGCCGAGGCCGTCGCCGTCCGAGTCGGCCTGCGCCGGATCGGTCTCACCGGGATCGACGACGCCGTTGCGGTTCACGTCCTCCTCGTCGTCGCGCAGGCCGTCGTCATCCGAGTCGAGGTCGGCCGGATCGGTGCCGAGCGCCAGCTCCTCGCGGGCGGAGAGCCCGTCGCCGTCGTCGGTCGGGTCGGCGGCATCGATGGTCGCGCTCCCCAACGCGACGTCCACCGGGTCGAGGTCCCGCAGCACGACGCGGCCGCCCGGGAAGACGACGCGCGCCGTCAGGTGCAGGTCGGCCGGCACGTGGACCAGCGGCACGGCCATCCCCTGGCTGCCGAGCCCCTCGCCGCCCGAGATCTCGACGGTCAGGATCGGATCACCGCGGTCCCCGGTCGGATCGAGCCGCAGCTCGCCATCGAGCCCGACCAGCCCCTCGGCCGCATCGAGCACGCCGTCCTGGTCGCCGTCGAGCTTCTCCGGCCGGCCGTCGCGATCGATGTCACCGGGGTCCTGGGCGGCGGCGTAGAGCTCCAGCACGGCGCCGATGGCCGGCTGTCCGCCCCGGGTCAGGGCGACGGCGAGCGGCCGGCGGCCGGCCACGCTCTGGTTGGCGTAGAGGCGATTCGGGCGGCCGTGGTTGGCGACGTAGAGATCGAGGTCGCCGTCGCCGTCGGCATCCGCCAGGGTCACGCCGCGGGTCACGTCGGCCGGATCGCCGGCGACGCCGGCGGCGGCGGCCACCTCCTCGAAGACACCGCCGCCGGTGTTGCGCCACAGCTGGTTCGAGCCGGACTCGCTGCCCAGGAAGAGGTCGGGCAGTCCGTCCCCGTCGACGTCGCCCCAGGCGACGCCGCCCAGATCGTGGGCGGTGGCAGCGGGATCGAAGCCCGGCAGGGCGCTCTCGGTGACGTCGACGACGAAGGCGCCGTCGTTCCGGAAGAGCATGTTGCGAACGGCGCCGACGTAGAACAGGTCGAGGTCGCCGTCAGCATCAATGTCCGCGAAGGCGAGACCGCCCTTGCCGTCGTTGCGGCTCTGCGCACCGGGCAACACGATTGGCGCGAAGGCGGTCGGACCCTGGCCATTCGTGTTCAGGTAGAGGTCCGCGAAGGGTTCGAGCTCGCCCTTGCGCACCAGGATGTCGATGTCGCCGTCGACATCGTAGTCCGCGACCGCCAGGTAGTCGCCGGTCTGCACGTTCTGGAAGCCCTTGGCCGGGTTGTCGTCGGGATCGACGACCGTGAACGTCCCGGCGCCGTCGTTCAGCAGGAGCTCGGTGTCGGTGTGATCATCGAGCACCAGGTCGAGATCGCCGTCGCCGTCGTAGTCGAGCCAGCCGGCCCCCTCGGCGTTGGTGATCGCCGGGTCGACGACACCGGCGGCCGCCGAGACGTCCGTGAAGACGCCGCCGCCGTCATTGCGCAGCAGGCGCGCCCCGGCATGGCTCGACACCAGCAGGTCCTCGTCGCCGTCGCGATCGACGTCGCCCCAGATGACCGAGCGCACGTAGGTCCCCGGGCCGCCCAGGATCTCCTGGAAGACCAGGCCACCCAGGTTCTCGAACAGCCGGTAGCCGTCGTGCTCGCGCGCCAGCGCCAGATCGAGGTCGCCGTCGCCGTCGAAGTCACGAAACGACACTCCATTGGCGCCGAGAGGGTCGTCGACCCCGGAGCCGGCCGAGACTTCGAGGAAGGACTGCGCGGCGACCGGCCGCGGCATCGTCCAGAGCACGAGGTGGAGCGCGACGAGGAGTGCGGTGGGGAGGAGTGCGGTGGGAACGAGCACCGGGCGGGAGCCAGTGTCGTGCGGCGCGCGCGGGCGCCGACGGCGGGCGCGATGGCAGCGCACACCGTGCCGCTCGCTGGTCGGTCGTGTGGGGCACAACCTGTGCGCGAGGCTCCGGCTCATGGGGTATCCCGGGTGCCGCGGCGATCGCCGTGTGCGGTGGCCTGGAGCGGCGACGGCATCGACGGCGGATCGAGCGCACGCGACCACTCCGACTGGCACCATAGATCGTCACTCCCTGCGCTTGCAAGGGTTTTTCCACGGGTCGATGTCGGAGCAACCATCTGCAGACGACCGCAGACCGGTGGCGTGTCGCGTCCGGCTGTGCGACTCTCGCGTCGTCAGCCGATCCGCCCGCCGCGGCGCACACCGCGGGGCACCGGAGCGTGCACACCGGACGGAACCGCGACGGGGATCGACCCACGACGCCAACGGACTCACGATGCGGATGGATCACGACCCGCCGGCACCACGGGCATGGACGAGGAGCGCACGCGCATGGCCGATCAGCCAGACGAGGTTCCCGGAGCTCCGCCGACCGAGCTCCTGTACCAGACCGACGCCTACCGGCGCGACTTCGGGGCGACGGTGGTCGCCATCGACGGCGACGGCGCCATCATCCTCGATCGCACCGCGTTCTTCCCTGGGGGCGGCGGCCAGCCCCCCGATCGCGGCACGCTGCACGTGGCCGGCACCGCCTGTCCGCTCGACGCGGTGCGCCAGCGCGCCGGCCGGGTCGCGCACCATCGGGCGCCGCCGCCGGGCGGCGCCCCGGCCGCGCCGGCGCCCGGCACGGCGGTGCGCGGCGTGCTCGACTGGGAGCACCGCTATGCGCTCATGCGCACCCACACCGCCATGCACATCCTCAGCGCAGTCATCTGGCGTGACTGGCAATGTCAGGTCACGGGCTCGAACATGAAGCCGCTCGAGGGGCGGATGGACTTCGAGTTCGAGGGGATGCCGGCCGAGCTGGCGGGCGAGATCGTCCGGCGCGCCAACCTCGAGGTCGCCAGCGACCGGGCGGTCACCGTCGACCAGCTGCCGCGCGACGAGGCGCTCGCCATCCCGGATCTGATCCGGACCAAGGTGAACCTGCTGCCGCCGACGATCCGCGAGATCCGCACCGTGCGCATCGAGGGTCTCGACCTGCAGGCCGACGGCGGGACCCACGTGGCCCGCACCGGCGAGGTCGGCACCATCCACCTGCTCCGCCACGAGAGCAAGGGACGGATCAACAAGCGACTCCGCGTGCGGCTGGACCCGGCGGCGCGGCCGGTCGACGGCGCTCCGGAGGGCGGGGCGCCGCAGGGCGGGGCGCCGGAGGGCGGCGCGGTACCACCGGCCTAGCGCACGCCGGCGCGCCTGCCATCGCGCCGGGCGGTCGTCGGGCGGCGCCCCCGGCGACCGCGCGCGGGCGCTGGCGCCACGGGGCCGCTTGACGCTCCTCCGCCACTGGCATACCGTCCTCGGCGAGTCCCGATCGAACGGCTGCTTCCCGGTCAGTACCTCGTGGTACGGGAGGAGTGCTGTGCCACTCACTCGGATCCGGCGCGCCGTCGGTGGCCGCCAGCGGCGACGGTGCGCGCCGTCCGGAACGCCCGCGTGGGCCCGAGCCGGACGGGGCAGCTGGCTCTTCCGGGTCCTGTGGACGGCGTGCCTGCTCGCCGGCCTGGCCAGCGCCACGCGCCCCCCCGCCAGCACCGGACAGCCGGTCGATGGCGCGGGAGGTGCCGAGATCGCCGATCCCGCCGGCCCTGCCGACGGCACCGATGACGTCGCTGACGCCGCACCTGCCGGTCCCGTCGATGGCGCCGCGGCCACCCCGCCCGGCGGCCCCGTGCACCACATCGCGATTCACGGGGTCATCGACCTCGGCCTGGCGCCGTTCGTGTCGCGGGTGCTGGCCGAGGTGGACAGCACGGCGACCGTGCTCCTCGACATCGACACCTTCGGGGGTCGCGTCGACGCGGCGGTGCAGGTGCGCGACGCGTTGCTCGAGGCGGACGCCTACTCGATCGCCTTCGTCCATCCGCGCGCCATCTCCGCCGGCGCCCTGATCTCCCTCGCCTGCAACACGATCGCCGTGGCGCCGGGTGCGTCGATCGGTGCGGCGACGCCGGTCACCGGCGGCGGCGCGGCGGGCAAGATGGAGGCGGCCGACGAGAAGGTCATCTCCTACTTCCGGGCCGAGATGCGCGCCACCGCCGAGCGCCGCGGCCGCCGCGGCGACATTGCCGAGGCGATGGTCGACCCGGACATCGAGATCGAGGGCGTCATCGAGAAGGGCAAGCTGCTGACGCTGACCACCTCGAGCGCCCTCGAGCTCGGCATCGCCGACCTCGAGGCGGCGAACGTCGACGCCTTGCTCGATGCACTCGGGCTCGGTGACGCGCCGGTCATCGAGCAACACATCAACTGGGCGGAGCGTGCGGCGCGCGTGATCTCGCACCCGGTGCTGAGCTCCTTCCTGCTGAGCATCGGCTTCCTCGGCATCCTGATCGAGCTCTACCAGCCCGGCTGGGGCATCCCCGGTACCGTCGGCATCGTCTGCCTGCTCCTCTTCTTCCTCGGCCACTACATCGTCGACCTGGCCGGCTTCGAGGAGTTCGCGCTGTTCGCGGTCGGCATCGTGCTGCTGGCGCTCGAGTTCTTCGTCATCCCTGGCTTCGGCATCGCCGGCATCGCCGGCTCCGTCGCCATCCTCGCCAGCGTCACGCTGGCGCTGATCGGCCTCGAGTGGCGGGTCTCCTGGGAGCTCGGCTACGTCAACCGGGCGATGATGGTGGTGTCGAGCAGCATCCTGGGGCTGGTGCTCGGTGGCTTTCTCTTCCTGCGGCTGGTACCGCGCAGCCGCGTCGCCCGCCCGTTCGTCCTCGACCGGGGACTGGGCAGGGAGGCCGGCTACACCTCGCACGAGACCGCACTGGAGAAGCGCCTGCCGGCCGGCACGGTCGGCGTCGCGCTGAGCGATCTGCGTCCGTCCGGGAAGATCCGCGCCGACGGCGTTCGACTCGACGTGACGAGCGAGGGGGGCTACATCGAGCGCGGCACCCGGGTCGTGATCCGCGCCTGGCGAGCCGGCACCGCCGTCGTCGCCCCGGCACCGCCCGCGACGTTAGACACGGACGGGCCGCCGGCCGGGCCCGCGGCGCCCGGCGCGTCGCCGACGGGGGCGGGGCGATGATCGACCAGCTGCTGCTCGTCGGCATGGTCCTCCTGGTGGGCTACCTGCTGCTCCTCCTCGAGCTGCTGGTCATCCCCGGCTTCGGGATCACCGGCATCGGCGGCCTCCTGTGTCTGGGCGCCGGCTCCTACCTCGCCGTCCGCGATTTCGGCAGCGGTATCGGCGCGGTGGTGGTGGTCGTCGTCCTGATCCTGACCACCGTGACGCTGGTCGGCCTCCCGCGCACCCGCTACGGGCGCGCCATCGTGCACCGCGGCTCGCTGGCCGGCGTGACGGTCGAGCCGAGCCGGATCGCCGCCGGCAGCCGGGGTGTCGCCGAGTCCGACCTCCGCCCGGCCGGCATCGCCCGCTTCGAGGAGACGCGCGAGAGCGTCGTCACCGACGGCGACTACATCGTGGCCGGCAGCCCGGTCCGCGTGGTCTCGGTGGAGGGCGGCCGGGTGGTCGTCGAGCTCGACGGGGCCCCGGCGGGTGACACGGGCGACGTGCCGGCGCCGTGACCCGGCACCTGCGGAGTGTGCTTCGTGATCGAGACGTGGCTACGTGACCTGGGGACGTGACGTGAGAAGGAGACGATCGTGATGGAGCTGCCCTTCATCTTCCTGGCCGTGATCGCACTGATCGTGATCAGCATCATCCTCTACTTCGTGCCGCTCGGGCTGTGGATCGCCGCCATGTCGTCCGGCGCCTACGTCGGCATCGGCACGCTGATCGCGATGCGTCTGCGTCGCGTGCCGCCCGGCCGCATCGTCAACCCGCGCATCAGCGCCGTGAAGGCGGGGCTGGCGGTCTCGATCAACGATCTCGAGGCCCACTTCCTGGCCGGCGGCAACGTCGCCAACGTCGTCAACTCGCTGATCTCGGCCGACAAGGCCTCGATCCCGCTCACCTTCGAGCGCGCCGCGGCCATCGACCTGGCCGGACGCAACGTCTTCGAGGCGGTGCAGATGAGCGTCAACCCGAAGGTCATCACCACCCCCAAGGTGGCGGCGGTGGCCAAGGACGGGATCCAGCTCATCGCCCAGAGCCGCGTCACGGTACGCGCCAACATCGAGCGTCTGGTCGGCGGCGCCGGCGAGGAGACCATCCTGGCCCGCGTCGGCGAGGGCATCGTGTCGACCATCGGCTCCTCGAACGCCCACAAGGACGTGCTCGAGAACCCCGACACGATCTCGCGGACCGTGCTCGCCAAGGGGCTCGACGCCGGCACCGCCTTCGAGATCCTGTCGATCGACATCGCCGACGTGGATGTCGGCGCCAACATCGGCGCCAAGCTGCAGACCGAGCAGGCCGAGGCCGACAAGCAGATCGCCCAGGCCCGGGCCGAGGGACGACGCGCCATGGCCGTTGCCCAGGAGCAGGAGATGGTGGCGCGGATCAGCGAGATGCGCGCCAAGGTGACCGAGGCCGAGGCGCAGGTGCCGCTGGCGCTGGCCGAGGCGTTCCGGCAGGGCAACCTCGGCGTCATGGACTACTACACCATGAAGAACGTCATGGCCGACACCTCGATGCGTGACTCGATCTCGCGCGCCACCGACGAGAGGACCGAGGACGACGAGTCCTAGCGAGGCCCAGATGCGACGTCGCACGTGGACACGACGGCTGCCGCCACCGCTCACGGAGGCGCTCCGCGATCCGGCGACCCTGCGCGATCGCTTGATCCTGGCCCTGGTCCTGGGGGCGCCGGTGTCGGCGCGGGGCCGCGCCGACGCGACGCGGCGTCCCGTGACGCCGCCGCGCCCCGCCGGGCGCACGGGCCGGAGGACCCGGCGCGATGCCTGACCCGACCCTGCCGGCGCGCCTGGCCGGCGCCGACAACCTGGCGCCGCTCATCATCTTCGCGCTGCTGTGGCTGGTCGAGAAGCTGATCAAGGCGCGCCGCAAGAGCACGGCGGGCGACTCGGGTGCCGAGACCGCGACCACGTCGCGCGCCCGCTACCGCGGCGTCCTCGCACGCTACGCGCAGAGCACCGAGGCGATCGCCGCGCAGGCGCGCGCCACCCTCGTGGCGGCCGCTGCCATCGACCCGGCGATCGCCGAGCGGCTGGCGACGGTGCTCGACCACAGCATGACCCGGCACCTGGCGGCGGTGCGGCAGCGGAGCGACAGCCTCGAGGCCGGCGGCGACCAAGTCGGCGAGGCGGAGCTGGCACAGGCCACGCACGCGATCTACGCCGAGCTGACCCGGCTCGGCGAGCTGCTCGAGATCACCGGTCAGATGGTCGCGCAGCGCCGCGATCCCGAGACCTGTCAGGTACTCGGCGACGCCGACGCCCTGGCCGAGGCCTGCTACCGTCCGATCCTGGACTTCTGCCGCCACCACGGGATCGAGGCGCACTCGAACGTGCCGATGACGCTGCTGCATCCCGGCGGCACCGCCCTCCATGTCAGCTTCCTCGCCGACCAGCTGGCCCCGATCACGCTCCCCCATGCCGTCCGTCACGAGCCCTGGCGCTGGCCGGCGATCGCGCACGAGATCGCCCACGATCTGATGGTGACGGTGCCCGGCTTCCTCGACGAGCTGGCCGGCCATCTCGGGCTCGACCCGGCGACGCTCGAGCGCCGGGCGCCGGGGACCGGGAGCGACCGCCCGGGCGGCGATGCCCCCGACGGCGCCAGTTCGGCCGCTGACTCGGCGCACCGCGACGAGATCGACGACGAGGCCTGGAGCACCGAGAGCGGTCTCGATCCGGCGATCGAGCGCACGCTGTTCCTGGCCTGGATGGAGGAGATCGCCGCCGACGTCATCGGCGTCCTGATGATCGGTCCGGCCTACCTGCGCGCCATGACGGCGCTGTTCGCGCGGCCCGACGCGCTGCTCGAGGTGCTCGCCATCCCGGTCGCGGCGGACGGGACGCTCGATCCGCACCCGCCGCGCCACCTGCGCGTCCACCTGACCGCGCACGTCCTGCGACGCATGGGCTACGGATCCCGGGGCGCCGAGCTGCGGCGCCAGTGGGACACGCTGCACGGCGAGCCGGAGGCCTTCGCCGTCGTCACCTCGGAGCTCCAGCAGCTGCTGCCGGCGGCGGCACTCATCGAGCGGGCCAACGACCTCGGCGACCGCCTCTACAACGCCGAGATGCAGGTCATGGCCGGGCACCGCCTGGCCGACGTGCCGGGGCTCGAGTTCGGCACCGGCCACCTGCGGCGGGCCGAGACCGCGGCACGGTCGCTGGCCCGCGGCGTGCCGGCCGCCTTCGACGCCCGCTCGCTGATCGCCGCCGCCACCGAGGCGGCGCTCGATGACCCGTCACAGTGCGGCAAGGTCCAGGCGGCCCTGCGCACCTCCATCGTCGGTGTGGGCACCCGCGAGCGCATCGGCACCGTCCGCGCCCGGGCGACGGCGGCATGGGCGGTGACGCCGGTCGCGGCGCCGGCGACCGCGAGGCCGGGCACCGCCGCGGGGACCACGGCGCCGGCCGCCGCGCGGCCGGCAGTGACCGCTGCCGGCAGCCGCGCCGCACGCCGCCCCGGTGCCCGTCGCCGCCGCCGCCAGCCGGATGGCGCCGGATCCGTTGCCGGTCGGCTGCCGCTGTCGCGGGCGGCGCTCATCGACGCCCTGCTGCTCGAGGAGATCCTGGTCCGGCCGCGCGCCCGGCGCTAGCGGGCGATGCGGCCGGGCTCCGCGGGCCGCCGGGCCGCATCGATGCCACCGCGTGCCGCCATTCCTCCAATCTCGGTTGCAATGATGCAGCGACCTGCGCCGCCGTCGCCGGCCGCTCGCCCACCCTCCCCGGCCGGTCCCGTCTTGCTGGCCAAACCCGTTCGCAAAAGGACAGATAGCCCGAATCCACCGGTTGCCGGCGGCCGGTTCGTGTGCTACAAGGAGCGCGCACCGTGGGGGTCGGTCACGTCCA
>JASFRE010000093.1:0-11048 GCA_050115055.1 Candidatus Eiseniibacteriota bacterium
CCTCTGGACGGCGGTCCGGCTGGCATCGATTCACGAGATATAACCTGTTGACATTCTGCTAGTTAGGCGGATCATCCGGGGCCCGGCCGAATTGGCGTGGAACCGGGGCCGAGCGGGGCCGAGCGGCGCCTGGCGGTGCCTGGCGAGCCCGCCAGGGGCCGGCGACGGGGGGACGGCACCGCGCCCCGGGAGGATCGCCGGCTGGTGCCGGGGAGGGACCGATGGCCGAGACCGCGACGCTCTCACCCGTCCTCGCCATGCTGATCGGACTGGTTGTGGCGGGGGTCATGTCGACCGGGGGGCTCACCGGGGCCTTCATCCTGCTGCCCTTCCAGGTCAGTGTCCTCGGCTTCGTCGCCCCGGCGGTGACACCGACCAATCACCTCTACAACGTCATCGCCATCCCGGCCGGCGTCTACCGCTACGCGCGCGAGGGGCGCATGCTGTGGGCGCTGGCGGCGATCCTCGCCGCCGGCACCGTACCGGGCGTCATCCTGGGATCGCTGGTGCGCATTCACCTGCTGCCCGACCCCCGGTGGTTCAAGCTGTTCGTCGGCCTGGTGCTGGTGCTGATCGGCGGGCAGCTGCTGGGGCGCCGGCGGGCCCGGGGAGCGCGTCGTCCGGCCGCCCGGCACGCGCAGTCGATGCGCGTGACGATGCGCCGTCTCGACTGGCGACGACTCGAGTACCGCTACGACGGCCGTGATCATGGCGCGCCGGTCGTGCCGCTGGTGCTCCTGACCGCCGTGGTCGGCGTGATCGGCGGGGCGTACGGCATCGGTGGCGGCGCCCTGATCGCGCCGCTCCTCATCACGCGCTGGTCGCTACCGGTGCACACGATCACCGGCGCCACGCTGTTCGCGACCTTCCTGACCTCGGCGACCGGCGTCCTCGTTTTCCAGCTCTACGGCAGCGTCGCCGGGCTCGAGCAGGTGACGCCGCACTGGGGCACCGGCCTCGCCTTCGGCGCCGGCGGCCTGGTGGGGACCTACACCGGGGCGGCGCTGCAGCGTCACCTGCCGGCGCGGGCGATCGAGACCTTCCTGGGCTGTGTGATCACCGTGCTGGGCGTGGCCTACGTCGTGCGCGCCCTGGCCGGCCTGGCCGCGCGGGGCTAGCCCCGGCGCTCGCCGTCGTCATCGTCCGGTTCCCGGTCCGCCCGCGCGCTCCGCACCGCATCGAAGGTCTCGCGCTCGACCCACCAGCGCCGTCCGCAGCGCGGACAGAGAACCTCGACCTGCGGATCGCCCAGGAAGAGCTGCTCGGGGTCGTGCTCGTACAGCTCGACGATGGTCTCGGTCATCCGATCCGGGTTGCAGCCGCAGCGGAAGAGGTAGGTGTTCTCCCCGAGGGAGCGCAGGTTCCAGATCGACGCATCGGTCACCGTCCGGTGCGTCAGGGACCGGAACCAGTCCTCGTCGACCTCGGGGAGCCCGAGCACCATCATGAACTCGAGGTCGCTCAGCTCGAAGAAGCGCGCCGGCGTCTGCTCGGAGATCGCGTAGTACTGGTCGAACATGGCCAGCACGTCGAGACCGCTCACGTTGACCGCGCTCTGGATCGGATCTTCGCCACCACGGCTGACCTGCACGAACATGCGACTCGAGTCGGAGGTCTTGACGTCGCGCGTGAAGGCGCGACCGGTCACCGTCCGCTGGCCGGAGTCACCGGTGATGAAGACGTTGGTCGGCGGGTTCTGGATGTTGATCGTCCAGCCGACGATCTCGCCCGGCGGCCTCCACGACAGGTGCAGGGTGGCGGCGCCGAACGCCTGGCGCAGCAGCACCATGGACAGTCCGTCGACCGCGTACTCCCAGCGCCGCACGTGATCCTCGAACGCCGCCATCAGCTGTGTGAAATCGGCGCGCGCGATCAGCACGTCGTGGTGATGGTCGATCTGGCGATGGACCGTCACCTCGCCGACACGGTCCGCGGACTGATCGTCCGCTGCGTCGTCCGGTCCTCGGGGTGGCTCCTCCGGCGGGCGCGTCTCGTCGGCGTCGCTCAACATCGCTCCTCGGGTCGCATCGGGAGTCGGGGGACGGTGGCGCCACGCTCGACGCCGTGCCGCCGGGACGGCGCCCGGAGGCCGTCGCGCGTCCCATGGTAGCGGGCGCGCCCGGTCGCCGGAAGGCCCCGGCGCGCGCGTTGCATTGACGACGGCACGGGGCTACAGTCTGCGAGCACCCGCCGGGCGTCCAGGCGACGCCGGGATGGGTCGTGTCCGGCGCGGATGGAATCCCCCGACGGTCCCGCGCGGACTGGACAACCCCTTGCTAACAGAGAACTTGCGCTCGAGGAGCGGACGATGAGCACGGAGCATCCCAACCCCTTCGGCACCCGGCAGTCGCTGCCCACCGCCGCCGGCGACCTCGCGATCTACTCCTTGCCGCGGCTCGCCGAGCAGGGGGTCGGCCATCTCGATCGATTACCGATCTCGATCAAGGTGCTGCTCGAGGCGGCGCTGCGTCATCATGACGGCTACGTCGTCACCGACGACGCCATCCAGCGCATCGCTTCCTGGAACGCCGCCGATCCGGGCACGCACGAGGTGCCGTTCATGCCGGCGCGCGTCGTCTTGCAGGACTTCACCGGCGTGCCCGCGGTCGTCGACCTCGCCGCCCTGCGCGACGCCTGCAAGGACCTCGGTGCCGACCCGCGCCGCATCAACCCGCTCGTCCCCTGCGACCTGGTCATCGATCACTCGATCCAGGTCGACTACTTCGGAAGCGGTGACGCCCTGCGCCTCAACTCGCAGCGCGAGTTCGAGCGCAATCGCGAGCGCTACACCTTCCTCAAGTGGGGCCAGCAGGCCTTCGACGACTTCCGGGTCGTGCCGCCGGCGACCGGCATCATCCACCAGGTCAACCTCGAGCACCTGGCGAGCGTCGTCGTCGAGCAGGGTGGCGTCGCCTACCCCGACACGCTGGTCGGCACCGACAGCCACACGGTGATGATCAACGGGCTCGGAGTCGTCGGCTGGGGTGTCGGTGGCATCGAGGCCGAGGCGGTGATGCTCGGCCAGCCGATCTACATGCTGCTGCCGCGCGTCGTCGGCTTCAAGCTGAACGGTGAGCTGCCGCCGGGAGCGACGGCCACCGACCTGGTCCTGACCGTCGTCCAGATGCTGCGCGAAGTCGGCGTCGTCGGCCAGTTCGTCGAGTTCTTCGGGCCGGGCCTGGCACGGATGTCGCTCACCGATCGTGCCACGATCGCCAACATGGGGCCGGAGTACGGCGCCACCATCGGCTACTTCCCGGTCGACGAGAAGACGCTCGACTATCTCAGGATGACCGGCCGCGACGTGGCGCTGGTCGATCGGGTCGAGCGTTACTGCAAGGCGCAGGGTCTGTGGCGCGACGACGCGATGCACGCCCAGTACTCGCGCACCGTCGAGCTCGACCTGGCGACGGTGGTCCCGTCGCTCGCCGGACCCAAGCGGCCCCAGGACAGGATCGAGCTCGGGCGCATGCAAGCCCAGTGGGGCAAGGACCTGACCGGGGTCTTCGGCAAGACGGCGGGCGGCGTCACGGCGCCGCCGGCGACCGGGCCGGCTGCCGCGCGCGCCAGCGCCCAGGTCGCGGTCTCGGACGCCGCACCGGCCGCGGTCGAGGTCGAGCTCGACGGTGAGCGCTTCGAGATCGGCCACGGCTCCGTGGTGATCGCAGCCATCACGAGCTGCACCAACACTTCGAACCCGTCGGTCATGCTGGGGGCCGGACTGCTGGCGCGGAACGCCGTGGCGCGCGGCCTCCGGGTCAAGCCGTGGGTCAAGACCAGCCTGGCGCCGGGCAGCCGCGTGGTCACCGACTATCTCGAGTCGGCCGGCGTGCTGGACGACCTCGAGGCGCTCCGCTTCCACCTGGTCGGTTACGGCTGCACCACCTGCATCGGCAACTCCGGACCGCTGCCGGAGCCGGTCGCCCGGGCCATCCGCGACCACGACCTGGTCGCCGCCAGCGTGCTGAGCGGCAACCGCAACTTCGAGGGGCGCATCAGTCCCGACGTCAAGGCCAACTACCTGGCGAGCCCGCCGCTGGTCGTGGCCTACGCGCTGGCCGGCACCGTCGACATCGACCTCACGAGCGATCCGCTGGGCACCGGAAGCGACGGACAGCCGGTCTACCTGCGCGACATCTGGCCGGATCCGGACGAGCTCGCAACGATGGTGGGCACGCACGTGCGCGCCGAGCAGTTCGCGAAGCGCTATGCCGACGTGTTCGAGGGCGACGCCGAGTGGAAGGCGGTGGAGATCACCGGTGGCGACCTCTACGACTGGGACACCGCGTCGACCTACATCCGCCGCCCACCGTTCTTCGAGGGCATGTCGCGTGGGGTCAGGCCGATCCGCGCCATCTCCGGCGCCCGCTGCCTGGCGATGCTGGGGCACTCGGTGACCACCGATCACATCTCGCCGGCCGGGGTCATCAAGACCGACTCACCGGCAGGCTCCTACCTGACTACCCACGGCGTCCAGCCGCACGACTTCAACAGCTACGGCTCGCGGCGCGGCAATCACGAGGTGATGATGCGCGGCACCTTCGCCAACGTGCGGCTTCGCAACCTCCTGGCGCCGGGCACCGAGGGCGGGGTCACCGTCTACCTGCCCAGCGGCGAGCAGATGTCGATCTACGACGCGGCGATGCGCTACCGTGAGAGCCGCACGCCGCTCATCGTGCTGGCCGGCAAGGAGTACGGCACCGGCTCGTCGCGCGACTGGGCGGCGAAGGGTACCTTCCTGCTCGGGGTGCGCGCGGTGATCGCGCAGAGCTTCGAGCGCATCCATCGATCCAACCTGGTCGGGATGGGGGTGCTGCCGCTCGAGTTTGCCGACGGCGAGAGCCGCGAATCGCTCGGACTGACCGGCGAGGAGACCTACGAGATCCGCATCGACGACGCGCTGAAGCCGGGTCAGCAGGTGACGGTGTCGGCGACCGACGCGGACGGCAAGGCCATGCAGTTCGTCGCGCGCTGCCGTCTCGACACGCCGGTCGAGGTCGAGTACTACCGCAACGGCGGCATCCTCCACACCGTGCTCCGCAAGCTGGCGAGCGACTAGTTCGCGGACCGGCCGTCCGCCGCCGGCGCGCCACCGGCGTGCCACCGGCGCGCGCTGGCGCCGGCTGGCGGTCACCTGCGCAGCACCTGACCCGGGACCGTATCGCCCATGCCCGTGACGCGGAGACACCGGCGGCGATCGCCGCCCAGGCCACCGGCGCCGCAGGCACCGCGCGCCGCGGCGTCACCGCTGCGGGTGGTGCTCATCGTCGTCGCCGTCTTCGCGGTGGCGCTCGGCGTGCGTCTCCTGAACCTCGCGATCCTCGACACCAATCCGTACTACACCGCGCCGGTGATGGACGAGCAGCATCACCAGATCTGGGCGTCGCGGATCGTCGCGGGCGAGGGTGGGGAGTACCTGCCGTTCTACCGTGCCCCGGGCTATCCCTACGCCCTGGCGACCCTCTACCGCCTGACCGGGATCAGCATCCCCGCCGGTCGCGCCCTGGGCGCGGTGATCGGTGCGCTGACCGTGGCGCTGACGCTGCTGCTCGGCTGGCGCCTGGCCGGGCGCGGCGCCGGGCTACTCGCCGCCGGGCTGCTCGCCGTCTACCCGATGGCGCTCTACTTCGACGGCATGCTGCTCGGCGCCTCCCTCGAGACGCTGTGCGTGGTGGCGGCGGTGCTGCTGCTCGTGGTGAGCCTCGGGCGCCGGGCGGACGCCGGGCCGGGCGCGCGGGCCGGCGCCGCAGCCGCGCCGCGGGCCGCGGCTGCCACGCGGGCCGCGGCTGCCACGCGGGCCGGCACGGCCCTGTGGCCGCTGGTGCTGCTGGGCGCGGTCCTGGGGATCGGCACCATCACGCGCCCGCTCATCGCGCTCCTGCTGCCGGTGGCCCTCGTGTCGCTCCACCGAGGCCTGGCCGGGGAGGCGGCCGGCCGGCGCTGGTCGCGGCTGGTCATCGTCGCCGCCCTCTGGGCGCTGCCGGTGGTCGGTGTCACGGCGGCCAATGCCGTGGTCGGCGGAGATGCGGTGCTCGTGGCCTGGAACGGCGGCATCAACTTCTTCCTCGGCAACAACCCGAACGCGAACGGCTGGTCGGCGACCGCCCCCGAACTGCGCCCGTCCTGGTGGACCGGTTACGCCGACGCGATCGAGAGCGCCTCGCGCGACCTCGGCCATGCGGCGTCGCCCTCCGAGGTCTCGCGCTACTGGTACGGCCGCGGGCTCGACTTCGTCGTTTCGCAGCCCGGCGCCTGGCTGGCGCTGATGGCGCGCAAGTGTTACCTGCTGGTCAACGCGACGGAGATCAGCAACAACCAGAGCATCGAGGCGTTCCGCCGCTACTCGCCGCTCCTGCGCACGCCGCTTCTCGGCTTTGCGCTGGTCGTGGCGCTCGCCGTCCCACAACTCGTTCGTCGGCGAACCTGGAGCGGGCCGCTGCCGTGGTGCGTGGCGGTCTACGGGCTGGCGCTGGTCGCCTTCTTCGTGACGGCGCGCTATCGCCTGCCCCTGGTGCCCCTGCTGCTCGTGCTCGCGGCGTCGACGCTCCTCGAGCTCGTGACCCTCCTGCGCCGCCAGGCCTGGCGGCGAACGGCGCGGCTTGCCGGCATGGTGGTCGTCGTGCTGCTGGTCACCGCGACCGACTGGGCGGGGGCCTATCGACCCGACCCGGCCGACCGGCACTTCAGTCTCGGCAACCGGCACTTCGCGGCCGGCGACATGGCGGCGGCGATCGCCGCCTACGAGCGCGCCCTGTCGGCGACCAGCGGGGTCACCACCGACGTCGAGCTGCAGGCCCTCAACAACATCGCCTCGGCGCGGCTCAATCAGGGGCGCGTGCGCGAGGCGCTCGACGCGGCGCGCCGGTCTCTACGCATCCGGCCGACCCCGGAGGCCTACGCACGGCTGGGCTGGGCGTATTTCCAGGCGGCGCGGTACGACTCGGCACGGGCCGCGCTCGACCGCTCGATGGCACTGAACGCGTCGAACGCCGAGGCCCTCTACTACCTCGGTCACGTCGAGCGGGTCGAGGGCGACCTCCCGGCGGCGCTCGCCACCTGGGAGCGCGCTCTCGATGCTCATCCGGATCCGGGGCTCGAGCAGCTCCTCTACTACGCGCTCGCCACGTTCCACGTCGAGGCCGGTCAGCATCCGGAGCGCGCGCTCCGCTACCTCGATCGCATCACGCGCCCGTTTCCGGATCTGGAGCGACTGCGTGCCGCCGCCACCGCGGCGCTCGACGAGCGGTGACCCAGGCGCCGCCGGCAGCGCGACGCGCTGCCGGGCGGCGGCATTGCCGCTGACGGTGAGTTGCTCTATGTTTGAGGCGCCATGAAGCGCCTGCCCCCGCTGTCGCGACGCCGCTTTCTGACGCAGGTCGCCCGTTGCGGCGGGCTCCTGACCGGAGCCTGCGCACTGGGCCTCGAGCCCGGCTGGCTCGAGCGTCTGCTCGGTGACGGGTCCGGTACCGCCCGGGCCGCCGTGTCGCTCGAGCAGCTGATCGCCAGGGCGCCGCGGGCGCGCTACTGGGTCTCGAACATCGGCGGCGGGACGAGCGGCGCCGGCGACCTCGCGTCCTGCCTCGCCTGTCACGACGCCGCCGACGTCGGTGCGGCCGACGCGGACGGGGACCGGGGCGGCGGTGCCAGCGCTAGCGCCCGCGCCCTCGCCCACCAGCACACCGAGCCGGTCATCAAGTGCCTGCTCTGCGCGCGCGGTTGCCTGCTCGCCGACGGCGAGCGCGGTCAGTGCCGGGCGCGCATTCACGTCGCCGGCGAGCTGCGCACGCTGGTCTACGGCCGTCCGATCAGCGTGCACGTCGACCCGATCGAGAAGAAGCCCTTCTTCCACTTCCTGCCCGGTCGCCAGGCCTTCTCGCTCGCCACCTCGGGCTGTCCGCTCCGATGCAAGTTCTGCCAGAACTGGGAGATCTCCCAGAGTCGCCCCGAGGACTACGAGTCGCCGGGGGTCGGCCCCGGACAGATCGTCGGTGCCGCGCTGCGTCGCCAGGCACCGATCATCGCCTACACTTACAACGAGCCCACGGTGTTCACCGAGTACCTGACCGACATCGCCCGGGAGGCGCGACCGCAGGGCCTCCGGAGCGTGCTGGTGAGCTGCGGCTTCATGACCGAGGCGCCGCTCACGGAGATGTGCCAGGTGCTCGACGCCATCAAGATCGACCTGAAGGGCTTCAGTCCGGCGTTCTACCGCGACGTCTGCGGCGCCGAGCTCGCGCCGGTGCTGCGCAGCATCGAGCAGGTGCGGCGGAGCGGCGTCCACCTGGAGATCGTCAACCTGGTGGTGCCGACCCTGAACGACTCCGACGCCATGCTCGAGGCTCTCGCGGACTGGGTGGTGGGTGAGCTGGGGCCGGACGTTCCCGTGCACTTCACGCGCTTCCATCCCGACTATCAGATGCGCCACCTGTCGCCGACGCCGATCGCCACCCTCGAACGGGCGCGCGACCTCGCCATGGCGCGCGGCATGCACTACGCCTATGTCGGGAACGTGCCGGGACACCCGGGCAACCACACCGACTGCCCGCGCTGCGGTGCCAGGGTCATCACGCGACGCGGCTTCCTGGTCGAGAGCATCGACCTCGAGGACGGGCACTGCGGCTCCTGCGGCGCGGCCATCGCCGGTGTCTGGCAGTGAACGGCGGGGCAGGCAGGGGAGGCGCCATGCAGGGTCGGCGCCGGATCCCCCGCGGGAGACGGCCCGCGCCGGGCGCGGTCACCGGCGCGTTCCTGGTGCTCGGTCTCCTCGCGACGGTGCCGGGCGCCGCGCCGCGGGCCACCGGGGCGGAGCTGCGGCCGGCCGCCGTCGCCGGCCGCTTCTATCCGGCCGATGCCGGCCGGCTGTCGCGGGCGATCGACGGCTTCATGGACGCGGCGCGGCCGGCGCGCACGGAGCGCCCCATCGCCATCGTCGCCCCGCACGCCGGCTACATCTACTCCGGGCAGATCGCCGCCGACGCCTACCGGCAGGCCGCCGACCACGACTACGACCTCGTCGTCATCCTCGGCACCAACCACACGACGGCGGGCTTCACGCGCATCTCGGTCTACGACGGCCCGGGCTACCTGACGCCGCTCGGAGTCGCCGCGATCGACACGTCGATCACGCACCGCCTGCTCGGCGCCGGGCGTGGCGCAGGTTCCGCCGCCGGTCCCGACTGGATCTTCGAGCCGGCCGTGCACCGCCGTGAGCACTCCGTCGAGGTGCAGGTGCCGTTCGTGCAGCGGCTCTTTCCGGGCGTGCCGATCGTGGCGGCGGTGATCGGTGATCGCGACCCCGAGCGCTGCGCCCGGGCCGGCGAGGAGCTGGCGGCGGTGATCGGCGCCCGACGGGCGCTCCTGGTCGCCAGCACCGATCTGGCGCACTATCCGGCTCACGCCGGCGCGGTGCGGGCCGACCACGCGATGCTGGCGGCGATGACCACCCTCGAGCCGGCACACCTCCACCGCGTGGCCGTCGACGAGCTGGCGCGCGGCACCCCCGCGCTCTCGACCTGCGCCTGCGGCGAAGGGCCGGTCATGGTGGCGATGGCGGCGGCACGATCGCTCGGTGCCACGCGGGGCGTGGTCATCAGCCACGCCACCTCCGGTCAGGCGGCGGTCGGTGAGCGCGCCCGGGTGGTCGGTTACGGCGCCGTCGTGTTCTGCGCCGGCGTGCCGGGTGCCGATACCTCGGTGATCGACAAGCGCGTCGAGGTGCCGGCCGGGGCGGACGGGGGTGCACCCGAGACGCCCGGTCGCGAGGCGCCTGGCGTCGGCGAGTCCACCGGTGAGCCGGCGGCCGGCCAGCTCGCTGCCGGCGAGCGGGCGACGCTGCTCCGCATCGCCCGGCGCACGATCGCCCGCTATCTCGATGCCGGCGTCACACCGCTCGTCCGGGACCTGCCACCGGCGCTGGCCCGCCACCGGGGCGCCTTCGTGACCCTGCGCGAGCACGGCCGGCTGCGCGGCTGCATCGGCCACATGGCCGAGGACCTGCCGCTCGGCCAGGTGGTCGGCGCCATGGCGCTCGAGGCGGCGTTCTCCGACCAGCGCTTTCCACCGCTCGCCGCCGAGGAGCTCGACCGCATCACGATCGAGGTCTCCGTGCTGACGCCCCACCGACCGGTGGCCGGCCCCGAGGCGATCGTCGTCGGACGCGACGGTGTCGTGCTGCGCAAGAACGGGCGCTCCGCGGTCTACCTGCCGCACGTCGCCACCGAGCAGGGCTGGGACCGGGACACGATGCTCGATCACCTCAGCCAGAAGGCGGGACTGCCGCGCGACGCCTGGCGGCGCGGCGCCGAGTTCCTGACCTTCCAGGCCGAGGTGTTCGGCGAGTAGATGCGTGCCTGGCTGCTGACCATCGGCGGCATCGCGGTGCTGGGGCAGGTCGTGCTGCTCCGCGAGCTGCACGTCGCCGCCCACGGCAGCGAGCTCGTCTACGTGCTGGCGCTCGGCATCTGGCTGGCCTGGACCGCCAGCGGCGCCGCGCTCGGCCGGCGGGGCGCCACGCCACCGGCCGCCGGTGTCGCGTGGCTGCTGCTCGCGTTCGGACCGCTGCTGCTCGCCGACGTGGTCTGGATCCGCGGCATGCGCCGCGTCCTGGGCGGCGTCCCCGGTGCCGATCTCGCGCTGGCGCTCGAGGTGGCCGGCGCGCTCGTGGCACTCGCACCGATCGGGATCGCACTGGGACTCCTCTTCCAATGGGCGGCGCGCCACCACGTCGTCGCCGGCCGGACGCTGGCCGGGGCCTACGCGATCGAGAGTCTCGGCGGCGCGCTGGGCGGCGTCGTCGCCACGTTCGCCGTGATGATCGGGCTGGGGAACGTGCACACCGCCCTCCTCTGCGGTGTGGCCGCGGCGCTGAGCGTCGTGATCCTCGGCACCGATCGTCGATCCCTGCCGGCGGCGGCGGTGCTGGCCGTGCTCCCCGGACTGCTGCTGCCGTGGGCCGGTGTGCTCGACGCGCGCCTCACCGCGTGGGAGCATCCGCTCCTCCTGGCGACGCGCGACACTCCGTACGGCCGCATCACGGTGACCGGCGCGGG
>JASFRE010000094.1:0-10998 GCA_050115055.1 Candidatus Eiseniibacteriota bacterium
CGACTTCGATCTGATCCTCGAGCCGGGCATTGCCGACCAACAGGGCAACACGCGAGTCACCGGGTACACATCACGATTCACGACAGCGCTGGGTTTTTCCGAGTTTGGCCACCTTCTCATCGCGAACGAGATCGGCCGGAGTCTCTCCGTGTTTGACCTCGAAACCTACGGAGAGTCGCCGATGTCGCCCGTCGATCTCGGCGTGGCTCCGATCGAGATGCAGTATGATGCCGCCCAGTGCCTGCTCTACGTGCTCTATGACAGCTGGATCGGACGCTGTGGCATCCTGACCATCGACGTGATCACGATGGCGATTGTCGGAGATTCTGGACCGGTCCTTCCCGGAGACGCGAGCGATCTGGCGCTGTGTTCTGAGTGGTCGCTTGTGGCCGCGACGTCACCAGATGAGGATGCGGTCTATACCCTGGCAACCGCGGATCTCGATGTCGAGAGAGTCAGGATCATCAATCCGCCTGGATCAGCCCCCGGCCCGGTCGCCTGGGACGGGATGCGGGATCACCTCGTCGTCGGACTCGCCGGATCCTCACGAGTGACGGCGCTCGTGCTTCCCAGTCTGAATACCGCGGCGGGGTTCCCGGTTGCGGCGGCCCCACGACTTCAGGCCATTCGGATCGACCACGCGCACCGCAGGGCCTGGGTTGCCGGACGGCTCGCATATACGATCGTCGACCTCGTGAACCCATCGCGCACGCAGACGTTTCAAATGCCGCAACCCTGTGCCCCTCTACCATGCGATCACGTCGGGTTGTGGGACATCGAGATCGATCCGGTCAGAGATCGAGTTTTCATGTTGGATCGTCGCAATGCGATCATGTCCGTCGTTCTGTCAACGGGGATGGTCGCGCCGGAATCGCCTGGTTTCATCGGGGGCTGGCAACAGGACCTGGTCCTGAACCCGAGGAGTGGCGTGCTGATCGTTCTCGAGCTGCGGAACTTCGCTCCTCATTTTGGCCTGGTCGATGCGGCGACATTGATGGAGGTCACCGGAACAGCAGGAATCGCCGGGGATGGGGCAAGACGTTGTCTTGCCATTCCGTGAGTTCGAAGCCGGACTTGAATGGGAAGGTAGATGGCGCGAAATCGGCAGTCGCATGCCCGTGGTGATCGACAGCGGCGGGGCGCCGGCACCAGGTCATCGACCACGGCAGCGGACCGTCAGCGACGGACGCGGCGGCGGCGTGGCGTGCCGCCGGACGGGTCATCGTGGTCGTCTCGGGAGCCGCCTCGCGCGGCGCCCGCGCCGCCGACCTCGATGCCATCTTCCCCATCGTCGGCACCCTCGGCAGTCGCCGCCTCCTCGTCGCCGCCCAGCGCGATGCGCAGCGCCAGCGCCGAGGCGGTGGCATAGGTCGGGTCGAGCGCTGTGGCCAGCGTCGTGCGCTCGCGCCAGCCGGGCGGCTTGCCGAGGCTGCGGAGCACCGCCATGCGCACCGCCGGCGGCTCGATCCGGAAGCCGAGATCGGTGACGTCGGCACGCCACTGTCCGAAGGTGACCGGATCGATCTCGGGGGTGGCCTCGGTGTCCGTCCCGTCCGCGCTCGCGTCCTCCGGTGTCGCGTCGGCGGCGGCGGCGGCTCCCGCCGCGCGCCCGCGACCCGGCGCCCGGGCGGCGCGCAGACCGGCGAGCAGCGCGTCGCGGTCGCGGCCGCGCAGCGCGAACAGCAGGAAGGGATCGTAGTCGAAGGCCTCACCGAGCGCGTAGTGAGCGGCGGCGACGTGCTTGCACGGCGCCGCCAGGTCAGGACAGCTGCACGAGAGCTTCAGGTCCTCGGGACGCTCCGGGAAGAGCGCCACGCCGCAGGCGGCGAAGGCTTCCTCGATGTCGTCGGGCATCTCGCCGGCCAAGAGGCGCGCGGCGTAGCCGGCGCGATCGGCCAGGCGCTCGGTGACCTTGCGCCACTGGCGGTCGCTCAGCGGGCGCAGGCCGATCACGATCTCGTACGGCCGCGGCAGGCTACCGACGACGTAGGCGGTGACCCGCCCGCGCTCGACGGTGAGTCCGGCCACCCGCCCCTCGCGCGCGTAGGTACGACCGCGCGGCAGCCGGTTGCGCCACGCGGCGCCGAGCGCCTCGAGGGCGGCGGTCCAGCGCTTGCCCCACCAGGTCGATGCGGTGCCGCGGCGTGGCGCCATCAGTCCTCACCTCCCCCGGCGCGCCCGCGCGATCCGCGGCGCGACGCAGCCCCATCGCGACCGCGCCGCCGGCCGCGGCCGCCGCGGTTGCCGCCGTCGCCGTCCTCCTCGACCACCGCCTCGCGGCTCAGCGCCACCAGCGACCGGAGCTCGTCGTCGGACATCTCGGTCAACCAGGTCTCGCCGGCACCGACCACCGCCTCGGCCAGCTCGCGCTTCTCCTCCAGCATGCGATCGATGCGCTCCTCGAGCGTGCCGAGGGTGACCAGCTTGTGCACCTGCACGGTCTGCGTCTGGCCGATGCGGTGCGCACGATCGGTCGCCTGGTCCTCGACCGCCGGGTTCCACCAGCGATCGAAGTGGAAGACACGGTTGGCCGCCGTCAGGTTGAGTCCGGTGCCGCCGGCCTTGAGCGACAGCACGAAGACCGGCGGCGCCGCCGGGTCCTCCTGGAAGCGGTCGACCATGGCGTCGCGCTGGCGCGGCGGCACGCCACCGTGCAGGAAGGGCACGTCGACGTCGAGCGCCGTTCCCACCGCCGACACCAGGAGAGCGCCCATCTCGCGGTACTGCGTGTAGAGGAGCGCCCGGTCACCGGCGTCGCGCGCCTCCTCGAGCATCTCGAGCAGCCGGTCGAGCTTGCCCGAGCGATGGGGCAGCGGTCCGGTCTCGCGCTGGAAGTGGGCCGGGTGGTTGCAGATCTGCTTGAGCTGCGTGATGAGCTTGAGGATCAGGCCGCGCCGCGACATGCCCTGGCTGGCCTCGATCTGCGCCATCAGGTGATCGATCGCCGCCTGGTAGAGCGCCGCCTGCTCCTGCGTCAGCGCGCAGACGACGCTCATCTCGAGCTTGTCGGGCAGGTCGCGGACGACGCGCGGATCGCTCTTCAGGCGCCGCAGCAGGAACGGACCGGTCAGCCGGCGCAGGCGCTCGGTCGCCTTGGGTTCGCGATAGCGCTCGATCGGGATCGCCACCTGGCGGCGGAAGCGATCGAGCGGCCCGAGCAGCCCCGGGTTCAGGAACTCGAAGATCGACCACAGCTCGGCCAGGCGGTTCTCGATCGGGGTGCCGGTCAGCGCCACGCGCCGCGCCGCCCGGAGCCCGCGCACGGCGCGCGCCTGCTGTGCCGCCGGGTTCTTCACGTTCTGCGCCTCGTCGATCGCCGCATGGCTCCACGCGACCTTGGCGAGGAGTCCGGCGTCGCGCCGCGCCAGCGCGTAGGTCGTCAGCACGACGGCGTGCGGCTCGAGGCCGTGCGCGAGGGCGGCGGCGCTGCGCGCGCGCTCGGGGCCGTGATGGCGCACCACCGGCAGGACCGGCGCGAAGCGCTCGATCTCGCGCTGCCAGTTGCCGAGCACCGAGGTCGGGCAGATGACCAGCGTCGGCCGCGGATCATCCGGATGCTGGCGCTGGTGATGCAGGAGGAGCGCGATGAGCTGGATGGTCTTGCCGAGCCCCATGTCGTCGGCGAGACAGGTGCCGAGCCCCAGGTCCGCCATGCCGGCCAGCCAGCGCAGCCCGCGTCGCTGGTAGGGGCGCAGCTTGCCGGTGAAGGTGGTCGGCGTGCGTACCGGAGGAAAGCCCTGCGCCCGCAGCTTCTCGATGATGGACGCGAGTTCCGGCGCCGCGACGACCTCGGCCTCGCGTCCGTCCGGCGTCTGGGTGGTACCGCCGAGGAGCGCGGCGAGGGCGGTCGTCGCCGGCATGTCGGCCGTGCCGCGCTTGCCGAGCAGCCGGCGGAGCTCGCCGACGACCCCCGGCTCGAGCACCACCCAGCGGTCGCGCCAGCGCACCAGCGGCTGCTTGTCGGCCGCCAGGCGGCGGAACGCCTCGGCCGACAGCGTCTGGTCGCCGATCGCCGCCTCCCAGCGGAAGTCGGAGAGCGCCTCGGGACCGAGGTGCGCCGTGACGCCCCCCACGAACGCGGTCGCCTCGTCGGGACGTCTGGCCGGGCCTGCGGAGTCGGCGCTCGACACGCGGAGACGCGGACGCAGCCGCTGCGCGCCGGTGGCGGCCAGCTCCGGCGGCACCATGATCCCCATGCCGGCCTGCTCGAGCACCGGCGCCGCCTCCGACAGGAACGTCCAGACCTCGGCCGGGGTGAGCTCGAGGTGGGTGGGCTGCGCCTCGTCGAGGCTGTCGCCGATCCGCCCGTAGGCGTGCGCCGCCTCGGCGAGATCGCGCAGCAGCGCCTCCTGGGGATCGCGCACCGCGCGCGCACCGACCCGGAGCGCCGCGTGGCCGGCCGACCAGATGCGCGCCGCCGCCACCATCCGTCCCGGATCGGCCGCCGAGTGCAGGTGGAACTCGAGACGCCAGGTCTGCGAGGTCTCGCGCTCCGGCGGCACCAGGCGGAGGCAGAGCCGCACGTCATCGTGACCGGCCCCGAGGGCCGGGCGCGACCATCGACCCAGCTCCTCGACCAGGCGCGACTCCGCCAGCCCGTAGGGGATGATGAGCGGATGCTCGGCGGCCAGCGCCTCGACGAAGCGCTCCTCCCACGGCCCGGGCCGGTGACGCACGCGGCGGCGCGCGGCCGGGTCGAGGGTCAGGGGATCCCCGTCGGCGGCGGCCGTGGTGGCGATGGCGCGCCGCGCCAGGGTGTCGATCGTGGCGTCGAGCCCGGCGCGCAGCAGCCGCGACGGCGACCACGCGACCGCCTCGGGGCGCGGGGCCCGGGCGAGCGCGTGCGCTGCCGGCGGCATGGCGGCGGCGAGGCGACCGAAGCGTTCGCGGTCGCTGGGATGGGTGATCGCCGCCGCCCAGCGCGCGAAGGCGTGGCGCGACTCCGGGTCGCCGCGCAAGACCGGCACCAGCTGCTCGCGCGCCACCAGCTCGAGGGCGAGCTTGACGGCGAGGCTCCAGGCGCTGACCGACGGCGACGGCGCCGTCCGGCCGCCCGGCGCAGCGGCCGTGTCGAGGAGCACCAGCGCCTCGAGGGCCGGCGACAGCTCGACCCGGTGACCCGGCACCGGCAGGGTGGCGAGCCCGAGCCCGCGCCGGTGCGGGTGTCGCGCCGGCACCAGCAGCCACTCGCTGGCCGGCTGGAGCCGGCGCGGCGCCATCGGCGCCCCCCAGCTGGCCAGCCGGCTGGCCACCTCGTCGCGCTGCATCGCCGGCACCGACCAGCACAGGAAACCGGGCGGGCGCGGATCCTGCTCGCCGCCCTCGATGCCGGGGATGAAGGTCATCTGCAGGGCGCCGTGGTCGACCGTCGCCGGCAGCGGCTCCTCGCAGGCGGGGGCGGCGGCGCTCGGATCCGATGATGCGGAGTGGCTCGGATTGGATGTGCAGGCCATGCAGCGATGCCTCGAGCGACGGACGCGGCCCCGGGCCGGGCTTCCCTTGACCCTGCGCGCGCCCGCGTGGGACGCTGGCGCCGGACGTCCGTGCAGAACCCCAAACGACCCAGCATACCTGAACGGGTGCGATTCGCCAAACCACGCCGTCGCCCACCATGGCGCGGCGCGAGCCACCGGTCAGCGCGCCCGCTCCCGGGGGACGCCGCCGCGCGTCGCCCGTGGTGACGGTGACAGCATGATCGACGACGCAGGGACCAGCCGTGGCGAGGGCGAGCGGCGACCCGATCGCGGCACCGACGCGGCGGCCGCGCCGGCGGGCGGGCGGGCGCTCATGATCTACGACGGCGATTGCGGCTTCTGCCGGCGCTGGATCGCGCGCTGGCGACGCTTGACCGGCGATGCGGTCGCCTACGCCCCGTTCCAGCGCGTGGGTGATCGCTTCCCGGCGATCGGCGAGGCGGCCTTCGCGTCCGCCGTCCACCTGGTCGAGCCCGGCGGTCGCGTGACGCGCGGTGCCGAGGCGGTGCTGCGCGCGCTGGTGCTGGCGCCCGAGCCCCGCCCCCTCCACCGCCTCGCCGAGGCGCTCTACCGACGCCTGCCACCGTTCGCCCGCCTCGCCGAGTGGGCCTATGCGTGGGTGGCACGGCATCGCCGGCTGGCGTCGCGCCTGGCACCGGGCGAGCTGGATCCGGGCGACGCGGACTCGGACGATCCGGACCCTGGCGGCCCGGACGTGGACGTGGCGGATCCGCACGGCACCACCGCCGCATCCGATCGCACCACCGCCGCTTCCGATCGCGCCACCGCCGCATCCGATCGCGCCGCCGCCGCATCCGATCGCGCCGCCGCCGGCGCTGACAGGGGCCGCGATGCCTGAGCGTCGCCACCGCCACCGCCATCGCCCGACGCCCGCCGCCGCGGGCGCCCAGCTGCGCCTGCGCACGCCGGACGGACCGACCACCATCGAGGGCGTGCTCGAGCGCCTCGTCTTCGCCAACCAGGAGAACGGCTGGTCGGTGGTCCGCCTCGCGGTCGCCGACCGGCGCGAGCCGGTCACCGCGGTCGGCAGCCTGCCCGGCGTGCAGCCCGGTGAGAGCCTGCGCCTGTCGGGCAGCTGGATCGACGATCCGCGCTGGGGTCGGCAGTTCAAGATCGAGTCGTTCGTCAGCGTGCAGCCGTCGACCCTGGTCGGCATCGAGCGCTATCTCGGCTCGGGGCTGGTCGAGGGCATCGGCAAGGTGATGGCGAAGCGCCTCGTCCAGCACTTCGGGCTCGACACGCTGCACGTCATCGATCAGGAGAGCGAGCGGCTGGCGGAGGTCGAGGGCATCGGGCCGGTGCGCTCTTCGCGCATCCGCGAGGCCTGGGCCGAGCAGCGCCGCATCCGCACGGTGATGGTCTTCCTGCAGGGTCACGGCGTGTCGACCGCGCACGCGGTCAAGATCTACCGCAAGTATGGCGATCAGGCGGTGGCGATCGTGCGCGACAACCCCTATCGCCTGGCCATCGACATCGCCGGCATCGGCTTCCGGACCGCCGACCAGATCGCCGCCCAGCTCGGCGTGGCGCGCAGCTCGCCGCGGCGTGCCGAGGCCGGGGTGCTGCACGCCCTGGCGACCGCCGCCGAGGAGGGCCACGTCTACGTGCCGCGTGGCGAGCTCGCACGCCGCACCGCCGAGCTGCTCGAGGTCGACGCGCCGATCGTCGAGGCGGCCATCGACGCCGTGCGGCACGAGGGGCACGTGGTCATCGAGAAGATCGCCGGTCCGCAAGCCGGCCAGGCGGTCTTCCTCGGCGCCCTGCACGCCGCCGAGACCCGTCTCGCCGCGCAGCTCCGGACGCTGGTCGCGACCCCGGTCGACCGCGTGCGCATCGACGTCGAGCGCGCCATCGAGTGGTTCGAGGTGAAGCGGCGTTTGACGCTGGCGCCGGCTCAGCGCGAGGCGGTGCGTCGCGCCATCACCCGCAAGGTGCTGCTGGTGACCGGCGGCCCCGGCACCGGCAAGACGACGATCGTCAACGCGCTGCTCGGCATCGTCACCCGCAAGGGGCGCCGCGTGCTGCTCTGCGCGCCGACCGGGCGCGCCGCCAAGCGGCTCGCCGAGACCACCGGGCACCCGGCACGGACCATCCACCGGCTGCTCGAGTTCAGCCCGCGCGCCATGCGCTTCGAGCGCAACCGGCACCATCCGCTCGAGGCCGATCTCGTGGTGATCGACGAGCTGTCGATGGTCGACGTGATGCTGGCCGCCCACCTCGTCGAGGCGATCCCGGCCCGCGCCCAGGTTGTCCTGGTCGGGGATCCCGACCAGCTGCCGTCGGTCGGTCCCGGCTGCGTGCTGCGCGATCTGCTCGCCTCTGGCGCCATCGACGTCGTGCGCCTGACCGAGATCTTCCGCCAGGCGCGCCGCAGCCTCATCGTGCGGAACGCCCATCGCATCAACCGGGGCGAGATGCCGCTCTGCGATCCGCTGGCGCCGGCCGGCGACGACGGCGCAGCGGCGGTGGACGGCGGCGATCCGCCACCCGGTGACATCCAGGACGACGCGCCACCTGCCGACACCCAGGACGACGCGCCCCCCGCCGACGCCCGCGACGACGTGTCACTCGGCCACACCCAGGACGACACGCCAGCCGGCGACGACGCGCCACCCGGCGACGACGCGCCACCTGGCGACGACGCGCCGCCTGACGACGCCCCGCTCGACTTCTACTTCATCGAGCGCGACGACCCGGCGCACGCCGTCGAGACGATCAAGCACCTGGTGACACGGCGCATCCCCGGACGCTTCGGGCTCGACCCGGTGGCCGACATCCAGGTGCTGACGCCGATGCACCGCGGCTTGCTCGGTGCCGCCCACCTGAACGGCGAGCTGCAAACACTGCTGACACCGCCGGGCCCCTCCCTCACGCGCGGCGCGATCAGCCTGCGCGTCGGTGACAAGGTCATGCAGACGCGCAACAACTACGACCTCGACGTCTACAACGGCGACATCGGTCGCGTGCTGGCGGTCGACACCGAGGACCACGAGCTGGTCGTCGACATGGACGGCCGCCGTGTGCGCTACGCGCGCGCCGATCTCGACGACCTGGTGCTGGCCTTCGCCTGCTCGATTCACAAGGCGCAGGGCAGCGAGTACCCGGCCGTCGTCATGCCCATCCACACCCAGCATTACGTGATGCTGCAGCGCAACCTGCTCTACACCGGCATTACCCGTGGCCGGCGACTGGTGGTGATCATCGGCACGCGGCAGGCGCTGGCGATGGCGGTCCGGAACGCCGAGGTCGCCGAGCGCTGGACGCGCCTGGCGGCGCGGCTCGCCCCGGACCGACCGGTCGCCGGATGAGATGCCTGCGAAGCGGTCGCAAGAGCAGAACGCGGTCACCAAGCGCGACGATCAGTGATATCCTACTGTCATGGTAGAGATGAGTGATGTCGTGCGCATCGCTCCAACTTCAGCCAACACGTATCCAACAGGACCCCCCTCATGACCCATCTGCGACCGCTCGAGCGCACCTGGCCGGCCGCCTGTCTGACCCTCCTCTTGCTCCTGGCCGTGCCGGCCGGGAGGACGATCGCCTATCCCACCTTCTTCGCGTCGCGCTGCGCGCCCTGCCACAGCGACGACACGCCGACCTGTGTGGGCTGTCACCAGCACCGCGGCAACCTGCATGTCGTCGCCGACCTGCCCGAGTACCAGCCGGGCGAGACGGTCACCATCACCCTGACCGGCGGCACCCGGGGCGGCTGGCTGCGGGGACTGCTCTATGACGCTGGCAACGTCGAGATCGACCGCGCCACGGGGCCGACCGGAACCGGCGACGACGGTCTCCCCGATCCGGTGGTCTTCCCGGTGCAGCTCGTGGCGTCGGCACCACCCGAGCAGGGCGACTACGTCTGGCAGGCCGCCTGGTTCGGCGGCAACACGCAGGGCACTGGCCACTTGGAGGTCCGGGTCCCGGTCACCATTCACGTCGCGGGCCAGGTCGCGGTGCCCGACGGCCCGCAGCCGGCGACCTGGGGACGCATCAAGGCGATCTTCGACTAGGCCCAGGCGCTCGCCGGAGACGCGCTCGTGGCGGCAACCGAGGTAGTGGTCCGGCCGCAGGTCGAAAATGTAATGGCCGTTACTATTTTCGCCGTCGCCGCGGCGAGGACCTCATGACGCCGATCACCCGCCGTTCTGGTATGCTCTAGACATCCCGACGCAGCAGACCGCAGGTGCACGGGCCCGTCCTCTCCCCCGTCGACCCTGCAGAACCTCCGAGGATTGCACCATGCCCAGGTCGCGATACACCCTTCTTGCCCTGCTCCTCCTGTTCGGCCTCTGCATCCTCGCCCTGCGGGCCACGGCCATTCAGCTGGAAGACGTGACCTGGGAGACCTTCGGCGACAACGTGCAGTTCACCGTCGTCTTCGAGAACATCGAGCCCGTGCCGTCCGAGCCGATCGCCGGCCAGATCGACGCACAGCCCTTCGGCGCCTTCGTCGACAGCGTGTCACTGGTCTGCGACTTCGAGGCCCCGTCGGTGCCGCCCGGCGACACCTACACCGTCATCTGCACGGTGCCGCTCGGCGAGCTACCCGACGTCCCCGAGCAGGTCATTCCCGACGGCACCTACGGCTCGGGTTCGAGCAGCTTCCTGCCGCCGCCCGCCGAGACCGACCGCGTGCGGCTCCAGACCGGGTGCGCACCGAGTGACTACTGGTCCGGCGGTCTCGGCGTCACCTGGACCGGCGACGGTGGCGGCGAGGAGGACTTCTATCGCGCCGCGCTGCCGGTCTGCTCCGGCGTGGTACCGTCGTACATCCAGGTGCTCATGGACTGCCCGAGCTCCGAGCAGGTCTCCTGGTCGTTCTCCGGTCTCTGCCCGGGCTGGTCGGCGACGCTGGTAAACGAGCAGTTCGAGGCAGCGCCGAATCCATTGCCGGCCGGGTCATGGATCGGCTGGATCCGCGTCGACGCGATCGGCTTGCCGATCGGCGAGGTCTGCACCTTCACGATGGACACGCTCTGCGGCTCGTTCCCGGAGGAATCCGTGGTGACGGTCGAGACCTGTGACTGCGAGCCGCTGGTGCCGGTCGAGAGCTCGACCTGGGGCCGCATCAAGCACCTGCACTCGAACTAGGGGGTGGGCGGCGTCACGCTCCGAGGGAGAGACGAGCTTGATGTCCGACAAGGACCAGACCCTCTGCGACTGGAAGAAGGACCAGTACACGAAGGACCTGAAGAAGCTCAAGGAGATCGTCCGGAACCCGCGCTACGTCTGCACCAAGTGCGGCCGGGCGGCGAGCAAGAAGAAGTGGCTGTGCTCGCCGACGGCGCTCTGACGCGGCACGCGGCCCGGCGCCGGTGACGCCCCCGCCAGGCTCCCGCCGCGCTCCCGCCACGCTCGCGCCACGCTTCCGCCGTCCACCCCATCGGGGTCACGGTCCCGCCGACCCCGGCGGCACCACCGCCAGCTCGAGCAGCCGATCGCGCGACAGCGCGCGGCCCTGCTCGATGGCCGCGTCGTATGCTGCGTCGCCCAGCGACGCCCG
>JASFRE010000095.1:0-10978 GCA_050115055.1 Candidatus Eiseniibacteriota bacterium
ATCAGGTCGACGATGTGGAAGGCGGTGTGAAGCGCCTGCAGGAGGATGACCGGCCCGGCCAGACGCAGGACCACCGGCAGCAGGGGGCCGTGCACGAGGTCGCGGCTCGATGCTGCCGCCGGGCCGCCGGGGGGTACTCCCTGCGGCGGCGCGAAACCGTCCGGCGGCACCGCGCCGCAGGGCGCCGTACGGCCATCCGGTGGTCGGTCATCCGTCCGCAACTGCACCCCCCCGGCCCGCCCACGATGGCATCGACCACCCGGCGCGGCTTCGACTAGGATCCCGGGGCACCGCGCATGACCGCCGGAAGCGCCCGGCGCCGGCGCGCCGCTCCCGGTGCGGTCGCGACGCTCAGGTCGCGCCGACGACCGCCCCATCGATGGACCCGAAGCGACGGGACAGGACGATGCATCCTACCAGCGACCAGGAACCCGCACGACAGCCATCGCATCCGGATGATGCGGCCCATCGCCTGCAGGCGATCCTCGCCTCGCCGTCCTACCGACTGGCGATCGAGGACCCGGACTACATGCGCCGCGACGAGCTGCGCCCGAGCCGGCTGGCGCTCGAGTACCTGAAACCCGAGCTCATTCTCGAGGAGCACGGCATCGTCTCCACCATCGTCGTCTTCGGCGGCACCCGCATCGCCGAGCCGCACGAGGCCCGCGCGCGCGTGCACGAGCTCGAGTCGATGCTGCGCGACGATCCGGGCAATCCCGAGCTCGAGCGCCGCCTCGCCATCGCGCGCCGGGTCCTCGCCAAGTCCCACTACTACGAGGTCGCCCGCGACTTCAGCGCCCTCGTATCACGGCAGCGCCAGCACGACGGCCAGCCTGACTTCGTGATCATCACCGGCGGCGGTCCCGGCATCATGGAGGCCGCCAACCGCGGCGCACACGACGTCGGGGCCAAGTCGATCGGCCTCAACATCACGATCCCGCACGAGCAGGTGCCGAACTCCTACATCACGCCCGACCTCTGCTTCCTGTTCCGCTACTTCGCCATCCGCAAGATGCACTTCATGAAGCGCGCGCAGGCGCTGGTCGCCTTCCCCGGCGGCTACGGCACCCTCGACGAGCTCTTCGAGGCGCTGACGCTGGTGCAGACCCGCAAGGTCCGCCCCCTGCCAATCATCCTCTGCGGGCGCGATTTCTGGAGCGGCGCCCTGAACCTCGAGTACCTCGCCGACGAGGGCACCATCAATCCGGAGGATCTCGACCTGTTCCGCTACGCGGAGACCGCGGAGGAGATCTGGAAGCAGATCCGGTCCTTTCACGCGCTGCCCGACTGAGATCCGCCAGCCCGACTGAGACCCGGCAGGCCGGTTACTCGCGGCACCGATCACTGGCCCGCCCGCCCGGAGCGCGCCGCGGCGACGCCCTCCCTCAGCACCGGTGTTTCACGCCATCACGTTGCAAGACAACGAGATCCATCGCGGGTGAGGCGTCCGGCCGGCACCCCCAAGTCTGATATAGACGCATCCACATCTGACGATATACTGTTCAACACGGCCGGTGGCCGACCTCACGGCTCCGGGATCCTCCCGGGCTCGTGGGGCCCTCCCCGTCACCCGCCGCCGGACCACCCCGCTTCGACGTCGTCGGCCCGGGAGCCCGATCTGGAACGATGGATGCGATCGTCGACAGCTGCCGGTTGCTCGGTGACGAGAGCCGGCTGCGGCTGCTGCGCCTGCTGGCCCGCGAGGAGCTCAACGTCAGCGAGCTGACCGCGATCCTGGGAATCGCGCAGCCGAGCGTGTCGCGGCACCTGCGCCTGCTCCGCGAGGCCGGGTTGCTCGGTGAGCGGCGCGAGGGCAGCTGGACCTACGTGAGGCTGCGGACCGGCGATGGTGGCCCGGCCGCACGGCTCTGGCAGGCGGCCGCGACGCTGCTCGACACCGCGCCGGACGGGGCCGGCGACCTCGCCCGGCTCGAGGAGGTCATGCGACAGCGCCGCGAGCGGTCCGCGTCACCATTCGACGACCCGGCCGACCGCCTGCCGGTTCCCGGACGCTCGTGGATCGCCTGGGCGCGCGCACTCGTCCACCTGCTGCCGCCGCTCCGGGTGGTGGATATCGGAGCCGGCGACGGCGGCATCGCCATCGAGCTGGCGCGATTCGCGCGGCAGGTGATCGCCGTCGACCGCTCGCGCGCCATGCTGGAGCGTGTACGGCGGCGCGCCGTCGATGCCGGTCTCGACAACGTGTGCTGCCAGCCCGGCGCCATGGAGGCGCTGCCGCTCGCCGACCGCAGCGTCGATCTCTGCGTCATGTCGCAGATCTTGCATCACGCCGCGCAGCCGCAGCAGGCGCTCGACGAGGCGGCGCGCGTCCTGGCGCCGGACGGGCGGCTGCTGCTCGTCGACCTGCTCCCCCACCAGGAGGAGTGGGTCCGCGAGCGACTCGGCGACCAGTGGCTCGGCTTCGCCCCGGGTCAGGTGCGCGACATGATCGCCCAGAGCGGGCTGGTCGAGCCGCGGGTGGAGGCGGTACGCGGCGGGCGCGGCGAGCCCTTCGGCGTGCTGATCGCCTCGGCCCTGCGTCCCTGATGCGCCGCGACCGGGCCGGCACGCCATCGAACACACGAGGAGTCAATCGGTGAAGACACCGGAAGAACGGATCCAGAAGCTCGAGGCGGTGCTCGAGGAGCGCATCCTGGTGCTCGACGGCGCCATGGGGACCAGCCTGCAGGCGGCCGGACTCGACGCCGCCGACTTCGGCGGTCCGGAGCTGGAGGGTTGCAACGAGCACCTCGTGGTGACGCGGCCCGACGTGGTCCGCGACGTCCACGCGAGCTTCCTCGAGGCCGGCGCCGACATGGTGGAGACGGACACCTTCGGCGGCACGCCGCTGGTCCTCGCCGAGTACGGGCTCGCCGACCGGGCCCGCGACCTCAACCGGCTCGCCGCCGAGATCGCCCGCGAGGCGGCGGCGGCCGCCAGCACCGCGGCCCACCCGCGCTTCGTGGCCGGCTCGATCGGCCCCACCACGAAGGCCATCTCGGTGACCGGAGGCGTCACGTTCGACGCGCTGCACGCGACCTTCAAGGAACAGATCATCGGCCTGGTCGAGGGCGGCGCCGACGTCCTGCTCATCGAGACCGGACAGGATACGCGCAACATCAAGGCAGCGCTGCTGGCGGCGAGCGACGTCTTCGAGACGCTCGGTACGCGCCGGCCGCTCATGGTCTCCGGAACCATCGAGCCGACCGGCACCATGCTGGCCGGCCAGGGCGCCGAGGCGCTGTACACCTCGGTGATGCACGTCGACCTCCTGTCGATCGGCCTGAACTGCGCCACCGGTCCGGCGTTCATGACCGACCACGTCCGCGCCCTGGCCGAGCTCGCCCGCTGCCGCGTCTCCTGCGTGCCGAACGCGGGGCTGCCGGACACCGAGGGTCGTTACCTCGAGACGCCGGAGACCTTCACTCGCGTCGTCGAGCGATTCTGCGACGCCGGCTGGCTCAACGTGGTCGGGGGCTGCTGCGGTACGACGCCGGAGCACATCGCGGCGCTCGCCAGGATGGTCGAGGGCAAGCGCCCGCGGCAGCCGCTCGATCACCACCGCACGCTCTTCTCCGGCATCGACTTCGTCGAGCCCACCGAGGACAACCGGCCGCTGTTCGTCGGCGAGCGCACCAACGTGATCGGCTCGCGCAGGTTCAAGCGCCTGATCTCCGAGGATCGCTACGAGGAGGCGAGCGAGATCGCCCGCCGCCAGGTCAAGGGCGGCGCCCAGATCCTCGACGTCTGCCTCGCCAATCCGGACCGCGACGAGCTCGCCGACATGGAGGCGTTCCTCGCCCAGGTAATCCGCAGGGTCAAGCCGCCGCTCATGATCGACTCGACCGATGCGGCGGTCATCGAGCGCGCCCTGACCTACTGCCAGGGCAAGTCGATCATCAACTCGATCAACCTGGAGGACGGCGAGGAGCGCTTCGCGCAGGTGGTGCCGATCGGCAAGCGCTACGGCGCCGCCTTCGTGGTCGGCACCATCGACGAGGACCCCGAGCAGGGCATGGCAGTGACCCGCGCCCGCAAGCTCGAGATCGCCGAGCGCTCCTACGAGCTCCTGACTGGCAAGTACGGCGTGCGCGGCGAGGACATCATCTGGGACCCGCTCACCTTCCCGTGCGGCACCGGTGACGCCAACTACGCCGGTAGCGCGGCCGAGACGATCGAGGGCATCCGGCTCATCAAGGAGCGCTTTCCCGAGACACGCACCATCCTCGGTGTCTCCAACGTGTCGTTCGGCCTGCCACCGGCCGGACGCGAGGTGCTGAACTCGGCCTTCCTCTACCACTGCACGAAGGCCGGCCTCGACCTGGCGATCGTCAACACCGAGAAGCTCGAGCGCTACGCGTCGATTCCCGAGGAGGAGCGCCGGCTGGCCGAGGACCTCCTGTGGAACCGGGGCGACGATCCGATCGGTGTCTTCGCGGCCCGCTTCCGTGACGCGACGCCGCGCCGCCAGCGCACCCCCGGCGTCGAGCTGCCGCTCGACGAGCGCCTGGCACGCTACATCATCGAGGGCTCGAAGGAGGGGCTGGTCCAGGACCTCGATACGAAGCTGGAGGAGACCACGCCGCTCGACATCATCAACGGTCCGCTGATGACCGGCATGGACGAGGTCGGACGGCTCTTCAACGCGAACGAGCTCATCGTCGCCGAGGTGCTGGAGAGCGCCGAGGCGATGAAGGCGGCGGTCGCCCATCTCGAGCCGCACATCGAGGCGAGCACGGGGGGCGGCTCGCGCTCGCGCGGCAAGCTGCTGCTCGCCACGGTCAAGGGCGACGTGCACGACATCGGCAAGAACCTGGTCGAGATCATCGTCTCGAACAACGGCTTCGAGGTCGTGAACCTGGGCATCAAGGTCCTTCCCGAGACGCTGATCCGGGCGGTGCGCGAGCACCGGCCGGACGTCGTCGGGCTGTCGGGGCTGCTGGTCAAGTCGGCACAGATGATGGTGGCGACGGCGGCGGACATGAAGGCGTCCGGGATCGACGTGCCGATCCTGGTCGGCGGGGCGGCGTTGACGCGGCGCTTCACGCGCACGCGCATCGCGCCGGAGTACGGTGGCCCGGTGCTCTACGCCAAGGATGCGATGCAGGGCCTCGACCTCATGAAGCGTCTCATGGACCCGGCGGCGCGCGAGACGCTGCTCGCGGAGCTCGCGCGTCAGGAGGAGGCGGGCGACGAGCCGGCGGGGGCGGCGGGCAACGGTGCAGCAAGGCCCAGCGACGGCCGGACGCCGAGAGCCGGCGACGAGCGCGCCCCGGTGAGCGACGCTGAGGCGGCGAGCGACGCTGAGGCGGCGAGCGACCGAGCGACGGCGAGCGACGGTGCGACGGCTGCCGACCGGTCGGCGGCAGGATCCGACGCGCCAGCGGCGCGGGTCGCCGGTTCCGCCGCGCGTAGCCCCGGCGTCCGCGACAACCTGCCGATCCCGTCGGTGTCCGACCTCGATCGGCACGTCATCGAGGTCGGCGGCCAGCAGCTCGACGAGATCTGGAGCTTCCTGAATCCGAACATGCTCTACGGGCGCCATCTGGGGCTGCGCGGCGACTTCAAGCGCCTCAGCGCGCGTCATGACGACAAGGCGGCGGCGCTCGAGGCGGCCGTCGAGGCGGTGAAGGCGTCGTGCCGAGAGGGAGCGATGCAGGTGCGGGCCGTCTGGCGGTTCGTTCCCGCCGAGAGCGCTGGCGATACCCTGCGTCTCGACGCCGGCGCGGTGCAGCCGCTCGAGATCGTGTTCCCGCGCCAGAGCGGTGGGCAGCGCCTGGCCCTACCGGACTACGTGCTGGCGCCGCGTGACGGTGCTCGCGATCATGTGGCGCTCTTCGTCACGACCGCCGGCGAGGGCATCCGTGAGCTCGCCGAAAGGGCGAAGCAAGACGGCGAGTACCTGCGGTCGCACGCCCTCCAGGCGCTGGCGCTGGAGACCGCCGAGGCAGCGGCCGAGTGGCTGCACGCCCGCCTGCGCGCCCTGTGGGGCTTCCCCGATCCACCCGGGATGACGATGAAAGACCGCTTCAAGGCCAGCTATCGCGGCAAGCGGTACTCCTTCGGCTACCCGGCCTGCCCCGACCTCGCCGGTCAGCGTCCGCTGTTCGCGCTGCTCGACCCCGCGGAGATCGGCGTCCGCCTCACCGATGGCGACATGATGGAGCCCGAGGCCAGCGTCTCGGCCATGGTCTTCCATCACCCCGACGCCACCTACTTCAGCGTCGGCACCGCGCACAACGAAGCGGCGGTCGAGACCTCGAGCTAGGGAGGTCACGACCGCCGCTCGATCGAGGCCGCAACGCAGGGTCGCGGGCCCCGGGACGGCCCCGGTGGCGGTCACGGACTAGGGACAGACGGCTTCAGGACCCTGCAGGCGGGTGCCGTTGAGAATGACCTCCTGGCAGGTGTCCTCCTGACCACCACAGTCACCGGTATAGGTGGCCTCGGTCCTCGCCGTGCTCACGTAGGTATCACCGGTCCGGGTTCCCTCGATCGTGACATCGAAGTTGATCGTGCACGCGCCCTCGGTGGTCGAGCCGGTGCAGTCGATGCTCCACGAGGTGTCACCCCACTCACCGGTGCACTCGAAGTCCGCGCCGCTCTCGCTATAGTCGAAGACGTCTCCGGGGCAGATCGTGTCGAGCTGGGTCGGGATCGGGAAGGAGAACGTCTGGGCGCAGTCCTGAACGAGTCCGCTCACCTGCCACTCGCCCTGCCAGCCCTCCGGCGCCTCGATGCCGCCCGGGTTCCCGGTGCCCGTGCCGGTCCCCGTGCCGGTCCCCGTGCCCGTGCCAGTGCCGGTTCCGGTCCCAGTGCCGGTGCCAGTGCCTGTGCCCGTGCCGGTTCCGGTCCCAGTGCCGGTGCCGGTGCCAGTCCCCGTGCCGGTGCCCGTGCCCATGGGATTGTCGTCGCCATCATCACTGCAGCCGGCGAACATGCCGAAGGCCAGGAGGAAACAGGCACAGAAGACAATGAGGAGCTTCATCGAACGTCGGTCCTTTCCAAAATGTCGCGGATCGGGGGAGTCCATCGGCCGGCCGCGGTCGAACCGGGAGGCGAGGTCAGCAGCGGTTCTGCCCCATCGGCAGGGCCGTCCGGGCCGGTGCTCGGGGCAGCGTTCCGCTGCCGCGAAACGAAGACGAAGTTGAGAATGTATCTCAAGTGACGCCTCCGTGTCAAGGCGCCTGCAGCGCCCGTCTCCGCACGCCACGCGCCGCCCGGCGGCGACCGGCGGCGACCGGCCGCGACCGCGGGCACCGCCCTCCACCAACCTGGCGACGGCCGTGAGGACCACCACCGCATGGTATCGTCGTGCCCGTTCTCCGTGCCGGTTGTCCGTCGCGGTGTCACCTCCTGACCGGTCCATGTCGCTGGGAGTCGGTTCGATGCGGGTCCTGCTGGCCATCGTGCGCAGCATCGATCGCCTCAACGAGCGCCTGGGGCGCGGCGTCGCCTGGCTCACCCTGGCCATGGTGCTGATCGGTGCCTACAACGCCGTCGCGCGCTACCTCGGCCGGTTCATCGGCGTCAACCTGAGCTCGAACGCCTACATCGAGCTGCAGTGGTACCTCTTCAGCCTGGTCTTCCTGCTGGGCGCCGCCGACGCGCTGCGGCAGGACGTGCACGTGCGGGTGGACGTCGTCTACGGACGCCTGTCGGCACGCGCCCGCGCCTGGATCAACCTCGGCGGCTCGCTCCTCTTCCTGATCCCGTTCTCGAGTCTGGCGCTCTGGCTCGCGTGGCCCTCGGTTCGCAACTCCTGGGCGGTGCTCGAGGGATCGCCCGATCCGGGCGGCCTGCCGCGCTATCCGATCAAGACGGTGATCCTGGTCGCCTTCGCGCTGCTCCTGGTGCAGGGCGTGGCCGAGGCGATCCGCCAGCTCCTCGTCCTGCGCGGCCACCGGGGGTCGGCGGCAACGGGTGAGAGCGGCGCGGGGCTCGACGCACGCCGGCGCGACGACGAGGCCGGCCGTCGGCCGGCTACCGGGAAGGGTCTCTGATGAGCGGTGACTGGCTGGCGCCGCTCATGTTCGTGGCCGCGCTCGTCTTCATCTTCACCGGCTACCCGGTGGCGTTCTCGCTGGGTGGCGTCGCACTCCTGTTCACCCTGCTCGGTGTCGAGCTCGGCTACTTCGACTGGGGGCTCCTGTTCGCGCTGCCGGAGCGTGTCTTCGGCATCATGTCGAACTACGTCCTCCTGGCGGTTCCCTTCTTCATCTTCATGGGCACGATGCTCGAGAAGTCGAAGCTCGCCGAGGACCTGCTCCGGACGATCGGCATCCTGTTCGGTCCGCTGCGCGGCGGCCTGGCGCTGGCCGTGGTGTTCGTCGGGGCGCTGCTGGCGGCGGCGACCGGCGTGGTCGGAGCGTCGGTGGTGGCGATGGGTCTGATCTCGATGCCGGTCATGCTGCGCTACGGCTATTCGGGCGAGCTCACGGCGGGCGTCATCACCGCCTCGGGCACGCTCGGGCAGATCATCCCGCCCAGTGTCGTCCTGGTCGTGCTCGCCGACCAGATGGGGATCTCGGTCGGCGACCTGTTCATGGGCTCGCTCCTGCCGGGAATCCTGCTCGCCGGCCTCTACGCCCTCTACGTGGTCGGCGTGGCCCTCGTGCGGCCCCGGGCCGCACCAGCGCTGCCGGCGGCGGAGCGACAGCTCCGGGGCCTCGCCCTGCTCCGGCAGGTACTGCTGGTCATGGTGCCGCCGCTGGTGCTGATCGTGCTGGTCCTCGGCAGCATCTTCATGGGCGTGGCGACACCGACCGAGGCCGGAGCCCTCGGCGCGGTCGGCGCCATGGGCCTGGCGCTCGTCAACCGGCGTCTCGACCTGGCAGCGCTCCGGGACACGGCGCTCGAGACCTCGAAGCTGACCGCCATGGTGGTCTTCCTGCTCATCGGCTCGACCGCCTTCTCGCTGGTCTTCCGTGGTCTGTACGGCGACGTCTGGATCGAGGAGCTGCTCACCAACCTGCCGGGCGGCCGGGTCGGCCTCCTCGTCGTCGCCAACCTGTCGATCTTCGTGCTCGGCTTCTTCATCGACTTCTTCGAGATCGCCTTCATCATCCTGCCGCTGCTGGTTCCGGCGGCGCGGGTGCTCGGCATCGACCTGGTCTGGTTCGGGGTCATGATCGGCATGAACCTGCAGACGTCGTTCCTGACCCCGCCGTTCGGCTTCGCCCTCTTCTACCTGCGGGGCGTGGCGCCGGCGAGCGTCAGGACGACGCAGATCTACCGCGGGGCGGTGCCGTTCATCCTGATCCAGCTCCTGGGGCTGGCGCTCCTGTGCGCCTTCCCGGGACTGGTCACCCGCCTGGTCCGCTGACCGCACTGGAGATCGCGACATGTCTGGACTGCATTGCATCGACTCCGTGGACGTCATGGCGCCGGCACGGCGCCGCGGCGAGCGCACTCGACACACCGGCACACGGCGACGGACGGGCGGCGCCGGGCGACTCGTCGGCGTCGTAGTGCTCCTGCTCGCCTGTTCCGGCACGCCGGGAGGCACCGCGTGCACCGCGGCGGTCGCCGCGCCGCTCGAGCTCGTCGAGACCTTTCCCGTCGAGACGTCGCTCGACCACCCGGATCTGCCGGAGGCCGATACGGTCTGGATCGAGATGATCGAGAGCGCGCGCGAGTCGCTCGACTTCGCCGAGTTCTATGCCAGCAACCGGCCTGGCAGCCGCCTCGAGGCCGTGGTGCGCGCCGTCGAGGCAGCGGCCGAGCGCGGCGTGCACGTGCGCTTCCTCGCCGGGGAGAGGTTCTACGCCACCTATCCGGAGACGCTCGAGCGGCTGGCGGCACGAGACGGCATCACGATGCGCCGCTACGACGTGGCGTCGCTCATGGGAGGCGTCCTCCACGCCAAGTACTTCCTGGTCGACGGGCGCGAGCTCTACGTCGGCAGCCAGAACTTCGACTGGCGGGCGCTCGAGCACATCCAGGAGCTCGGCGTGCGGGTGCGCGTCGCGAGCATCGTCGCCGCCTTCGCCGATGTCTTCGAGACCGACTGGGCGCTGGCCGGCGGTGCCGATCCGGCGACGCGCGTCGTCCGACACGCGGCCGGCGCGACCTTCCCGGTCCGCGTCGTCATGCCGGCGGCAGCCGGCGACGGGGCGGGAGCAGCGGACACGCTCGCCGTGACGCCGGTCTTCAGTCCACGCGACTGGCTGCCGGACCCGTCGCTCTGGGATCTGCCGCGCCTGATCGAGCTCATCCACGGCGCCCGCTCGACGCTCGACGTCCAGCTCCTCGGCTACCGCACGGTGGGCCGTGACGGCACCTACTGGGACCAGATCGAGTCCGCCCTGCGGCGCGCCGCGGCGCGTGGTGTCCAGGTGCGGCTGCTACTGGCCGACTGGAGCAAGCGTCCGGGGACCATCGAGGGCCTGCAGAGTCTTCAGGTGTTGCCGGGGATCGAGGTCCGGCTGCTGTCGATCCCTGCCTGGTCCGGCGGCTTCATCCCCTTCGCGCGCGTCGCCCACGCCAAGTACATGGTGGTCGACGCGGCGCGGGCCTGGATCGGCACCAGTAACTGGGAGAGGGGTTACTTTCACGAGAGCCGCAATGCGGGGCTGATCATCGAGGCGGCGGGCGCCGGTGAGGCGACCGGCGAGGCGGCCGGCGGCCGGGCGGGCGCGCCCGCAGCCGGCAGCCTGCCGGCACGGTTGCAGGCCTACTTCGTGAGCGGCTGGCAGAGTCCCTATGCGGCCCCGGTCGACGCGTGTGCCGAGTACGCGGTGCCACGCATCGGGCCGTAGCATCGGGGCGTCGCCGCGCGCCGCCGCATCGCGCCGTCGCCGGGACCACCAGGCCACGCCACGCGCGTCCGCCGCCCGAACCGTCCCGTGCGTCACGCGGGCCCGGCGGCTCGGGCGTGACTCACGAGCGCCGGGAGAACGCCGCCTCCGCGTAGGCCAGCTCCGCCGTGCCGAACCAGTCGAAGAGCTCGCGTCGCGCCTTCGACCAGGTTTCGTAG
>JASFRE010000096.1:0-10905 GCA_050115055.1 Candidatus Eiseniibacteriota bacterium
CGATTCGCTGCAATGAGACGAACAGGTGATATCCGAGACCGAGCACGCAGGTGGCGAGCGCGAGCCGGAAGAGAGGACCGCGCGCCAGGTCGATCCAGGCATCCAGGGTGCTGTGCGGGAGCGTGCCCTGGGCGAGCAACCCGCTCGTGACGAGGCCGATCATGAGCGTGCCTCCTCGGTCTGGCGTGGTGCGGTGCCGTCCCCGGAGCTTGCGTCGGCGCTGGCACCGTCCGGGCCAGCGGCGACGGTCCCGCCGTCAGCCGTCGTCTCCGGGCGGATCCGCATGAAGTCGGGGGCGACGAGCGACTCGAGGACGAGATCGTGGAGGCCGCGGACACGCACATGGTCCAGGCCGTGGTCCTGGCAGACCTCGGCGAGCTGTTTCTTGCAGTTGGCACAGGGCGAGACGACGATGGTCGCGCCGGTACGGCGGATCTGCTCGGCCTTGGTCTTGCCGCCGATGCCGGTGCGAAAGCCGCGGATCTCGTCGATCGAGACCGTGCCGCCGCCCCCGCCGCAGCAGTAATTCTCCGTCCGGTTCGGGGTCATCTCGACGAAGTCCTGGCAGATGTGGCGCAGGATCTCGCGCGGCTGCTCGATGATCCAGCCGGAACGCGCGATGTTGCAGGGATCGTGGTAGGTGACGCGTTCTTCGATGGCACCAGGGCGGAGCTGGAGCTTGCCCTCCCGCAGCATCCGTGCGGTGTACTCGATGAAGTTGACGACCGGCGGTGCGTCGTTGCCGCCGCAGAAGGTGGGCGCGAAGGCCTTGGCCGATCGTGAGGCGTGGCCACACTCGCCGATCAGGATCTTCCGGGCGCCGAGGCGGCGCATCTCCGCCACCTCCATGGCGAGGATGCGGTCGAGCATGCGGTCCGAGTAGAAGAGACCGTAGTTGATGCCGTCGAAGTACCGGCTGCCGATGGTCCAGGAGCCGCCGGTCGCCATCATCACGGCGGCGTTGCCCATCAGCGTGTCGGGCTCGAGCAGGTAGTCGCTGACCGCGGGGAAGAAGATGTACTCGGCACCTTCGCGGTCGATCGGAAACTCGATCTTGAGACCGTGCTCGTCGGCGCAGTCCTCCTCGAGGAACTCGCAGGTGTCCCGCATGGCGATGGCGGGGATGGCCGACGTGTTGTGGGTCTTGCCCTCGAGCTGCTCGCGTACCGAGACCCGCAGTGCCTTGGGGACGATGCCGACCTCGGCGAGGATCCACCGTCCCAGGTGAGTGATCAGCCCGTGGTCGACGCCGATCGGACACTCGAGCTTGCAGCGCCGGCAGGCGGTACAGCGGTAGTAGTCCTCGGCGATGCGATTGATGTAATCCTCTGTGAGGACGAAGGGGTCGCCCAGCCGGGCGCGGATCGAGCCGCCGAGCGTGAAGTAGCGCCGGTAGACGCGCAGCAGCAGCTCGGAGCGGTTGCAGGGGATGTCGCGTTGCTCACCGCTCGCCTGGTAGACCGGGCAGGTGACCGAGCAGCGCCCGCAGCGTGCCTTCATGCGGGCGGCGGCGTCGAGCACCATGGCGTAGTTCGAGTGACTCAGGATGGCAGCGAAGGCATCCAGGAACCGGCGCGGCAGGTCCCGGGTGTCGACCGGCTCCAGGTAGTAGGGGCAGTGCAGGGCCATGCGTTCCTCGTTTCGGCGGCACGACCGTCCAGGGTCCCGTCGGGCCGCGCCACACGCTGCGGCGGCGGCGACCGGTGCCGGGGATCCACACATCGAGATGCCTCGCGATCGAGACATCGGGAGCATTGCCGGGCATGGGTCGTGCCAGGGGTGGACGCATGGGTGTAACTGATTAACAGGTAGTTTTTTATACTGTCGGACGCGATTCGCCGAGGAGCGCGGCGTCTCGCGAGGTGTTCCATGAGCATAACGGTACTGTCCTACTCACTTGAATTACGTTGCAGTCCTGTGACGTATCGTCAATCCTGACTGTGGGCTCCGGCACACCAGGGGCCGGGCCGCGACGGCCGGGAAGGAGCGTCATCATGACCGACCCCCAGGAGAGCCTCGATCCGCGCTACGGCAACCTGATCTTCGACCACATCCCCTGCGGCATCTTCACCGTCGATGGGGACGGCCGGATCATCGCCTTCAACCGGGCGGCGGAAGAGATGACCGGCTGGCGTCGGTCGGAGGTGCTCGGGCGACCGTGCTCGGAGATCTTCCAGCACGGCCGCTGCACCGAGTCCTGCTTCCTGCGCCAGAGCATGGAGCAGATCGAGACCCACACGGACCAGGAGGTGTCGATCGAGAGTCGTGACGGTCGGCGTCTCCTGGTGGCGGTGAGCACGGCGGCACTGACCGACGAGGTCGGCCAGGTGGTCGGCGGCGTCGAGATGTTCCGCGATCTGTCGATGGTGGCGCATCTCCGCCGCCAACTGCGTGCCGCGTACACCTGCGAGGATATCGTCGCCAAGAGCGTGGCCATGGAGAGTGTCAAGGAGCTCTTGCCGTTGGTCGCGCGGAGCGACAGCACGGTGCTGGTCGAGGGCGAGCCGGGCACCGGCAAGGAGCTCATCGCGCGCGCCATCCACAACCTCGGGGCGCGCCGGGACCGCCCGTTCGTCGCCGTCAACTGCGGCGCGCTACCGGACAACCTGGTGGAGTCGGAGCTCTTCGGTTACAAGCGCGGCGCCTTCACCGATGCGGTCAAGGACAAGCCGGGACGGTTTGCGCTGGCGGATGGGGGCACGATGCTCCTCGACGAGGTCGGCGAGCTGTCGGGGGCGATGCAGGTCAAGCTGCTCCGTGTGTTGCAGGAGCGCGAGTTCACACCGCTCGGTGGGGTCAAGCCGGTCAAGGCCGATGTCAGGATCGTTTCCGCGACGAATCGTGACCTGGCGCAAGAAGTGGCACACCATCGCTTCCGGCAGGATCTCTACTTCCGACTCAACATCGTGCGCATCAGCGTGCCGCCGCTACGAGTCCGGACGGGGGACATCCCGCTGCTCGTCGAACACTTCATCGCCAAGTTCAACGCGCTGCAGGGGCGACGCATCAGCGGCATCTCGGAGGGCGCGGTGGCGCAGCTGCTGGCGTACGACTACCCTGGCAACGTCCGGGAGCTGGAGAACGCGATCGAGCACGCGTTCGTGGTCTGCGGCGGCTCGGTGATCCAGATCGAGGACCTGCCGCCACACATCCGTGGTGATGCGGTCGGGGGGAGCGCCGCACGCACTGCGGTGTCGCGGCAGGGGCCATTGCAGGAGGCGGAGGCCATCACCATCCGCGAGACGTTGCAGCAGCATGGCGGCAATCGCAGCGCCACGGCGCGGGACCTGGGAGTGTCCCGGAACACGCTCTGGCGGAAGATGCGCCGCTACGGCATCGAGTGAGCCGCGCGGCGACGGCCACGCGGGGCGGCTGTCGTCGATCGGATTCCGGTGCTACGCGAGCGCGCGCGACACCGCCTCGATGAACTCATCCCGATCGATCGGCTTGTCGAAGACGGCGATCGCGTCCTTGACCGCCAGGTGGCGCCCGGCCAGACCGCTGACGACGATGATCGGAGTCGTGCGGAGCTCCGGATGCCGGGTGACGCGCCGGTAGAAGTCGGTGCCGGTCTGGTCGGGCATCTGCAGATCGAGCGTCACCAGATCCGGTCGCTCGCGCTCGGCGATCTCGAACCCCTCGACGCCGTTCTCGGCGGTGAGCGTCGCGTAGCCGTGCTCCTCGAGCAGCGTGGTCAGGAACAGCCGCACGTCCGCCTCGTCATCGATCACCAGGACAGTCTTGCTCATCGTCTTCCCCGTGGGGATGGCCGCCCGGCCGGGGGCGTGGCGCAGCTGCCCCGCGGGCCGGCAGAACAGGGCGCTCGGCGCCCTGCCGGGTCGATCGTCACCGGTTTGCTCCCCACCAGATCCGCATCGTACGTGATGACACGGTCACGGGCAATTGCCTCGCGGACAGGCGCAGCCGGTGCCCTCGTCCGGCCCCGCACGTCCGCGGCCTAGGCGCTAACCGCATGTCAATAAGACGGTTAGCTGACGAGCACAAAAGGCGTCCAGACTTCGGAATCTGGCGTGATGGATCCTTGTCCAAAAATTAAGTGAGACAGAAAGCCACGCGAACGGGGCACCGGAGTCCGAGCTGGACAGAGCCCCGGCCGCGTCGCGCGCCGGTCGGGCGCCGGCACCATGCCCGTGACACGAGCCCGGAATCGATCGGTCACGGCTCCCGAACAATGCGGCCCGAAGGGTCGTACAGGTTGCGAGGTTGCAATGAACACGAAGCAGATGTCGCGTTCCCGGTTCAAGACCCTGGTGGTCGTGCTCGCCGCCGGTTCCCTGGCGCTCCTCACCGCCGGCTGTGACGACGACAATGACAACGGTATGAACACGAACGGCGGCTCGATGGGCGAGCCACCGATGATCCGCGTCGTCCACGCTTCGCCGGACGCGCCGCCGGTCGACATCTATGCGGCGGGCACCACCACGCCGCTGTTCGAAGACGTCGCCTACGGCGAGACCACCGGCTACCTGAGCGTCACGGCCGGCACCTACGACATCGAGCTACGCGCGGCCGGCGCGTCGCCCACGAGCCCGCCGGCCTACTCGACCGGCGACCTGGCGATCGGCGAGGAGTCCACGATCACCGCCGTCGCCCTCGGCTTGCTTGCCTCGAGCGATCCGGCCGATGGTTTCCGCGTGTTGCCGCTGGCCGAGGACTTCATGACGGCGTCCGGCCAGTCCGTGGTGCGGATCGTGCATGGGTCGGCCGACGCCCCGACCGTGGCGATCGACGTCGGTAACGACGGCTCGCCCGAGATCGCGGCGCTCGAGCGCTTTGCGGAGACCGGCGCTGGCGGCGTGGCGCTGCCGTCGGGGACGGAGCTCCAGGTGGGGATCTGGGCCGGCTCGCCGCTGGCGCGCGTGACCGCCTTCACGACTCCCGCCCTGCCAGCCGACACCTCGCTCTTCCTGATCGCCACCGGCCTGGTCGGCCGGGCGGCGCGCGAGACCGATGGCTTCTCGCTGCTCGCGGTCGGGCCGGACGGCTCGATCGGCTTCATTCGCCAGAACCCCGTCGTCTACGCGCTGCACGCTTCAGCGGATGCGCCGGCGGTCGACATCGTGGTGAGCGGCGGGGGTCCGGAACTGGTCGGCGACCTGGCATTCGGCCAGCTGTCGGCACCGGTCCAGGTGCCCCCCGCGGCCTACCAGCTCGACGTCCAGGCGGCCGGCAGCGGCACGACTGCCGCGACCGTCCCGACGCCGTCCCTGTCGGCGGGCGAGCGCTACCTGGCGGTGGCGAGCGGCTTCCTGTCGCCGGCGGCGGGCGAAGAGGGTTTCCAGCTGCTGGCCTATCGTGACGGCTTCGAGCTCGAGATGACGGCCCCGTTGCTGCGCGTCGTGCACGCCTCGCCGGACGCGCCGGCGGTCGACGTGGGCGTGGTCGACGGTGGCTTCCAGCCGCTGGCACCGTTCTCCAACCTGGGGTTCGCGGAGGCGAGCGTCGAGAGCGGCAGCGAGACGCCGGCAGGCCTGCTGCGCATCGGTGTCGCCGCGACCGGCACGAGCACCACAGTGGCCGAGTTCGACGTCACCACGGCGATGGGCCTCAGGGCATTCGCGGTGGCGGCGGGGGCGCTGAGCCCCGATGCCGGTGACGAGGGCTTCGGACTCGTGGTGGTCGACACCGCCACCTCACCCTGGACGGCGACCCGGATCGGCGACTGATCGCCGGATCTCCGGATCTCCGGTCGGCTCGGCGAGGCGATCAAGCGTCGCATCGGTGACGGGCGGGGAGCGAAGCTGGACCGAGGGCGGTCCGGCCATCGCTCTCCGCCCGATGTGCGCACCATGGCAGCACCGCCTTCCCGGAGACTCACTTGCAGGCCTGTACAGTCAAATCACTGGACAGAACTCGTAGCCGCGGTACCATTGGACGATCTGGACGCGTCTTCGAGGTGGCGCCACGCGTTTACGAGGCGGCCTCGAGGGTGGACCCCATCCCCGTGTGGATCGCGAGTCGCGACATGTCTGATCCTGTCCCTGGACGTCCCACCGACGACGACGCGGCTCCGGGCGATCACGAGGCGTCCCTGTCGATCGGCGAGCTGGCGACGCGCACCGGCATCGCCCCCGACACGCTCCGCATCTGGGAGCGCCGCTACGGGCGGCCGGTCCCGGTTCGCCTGCCCTCCGGTCACCGCCGCTACACCGAGGCGCAGCTCCGCTGGCTGCGGCGCATCGCCGAGGCGTTGGCGCGCGGTCACCGGCCGTCGAAGGTCGTCCATCTCGACGACGATGCACTGGATCGACTGCTGTACCCGACGGCCGACTCGCCGCGCTACGCCGCACCGGTGCGGCGCATCCTCGAGCACGGACGCGCCTTCGGGGGCGCGGCGGTGCGCTCGGAGCTGCAGGGGGTGCTGGCCGAGATCGGCCCCGAGCGCTTCATCAAAGAGCTCGTCGGACCGTTGCTCGACTCCGTGGGACGGGGCTGGGCGGACGGCGATCTGGAGATCCGCCACGAGCACTTCATCTCGGAGGTGCTCCAGGACATGCTCCGCGGCATGCGCCAGTCGATCGGCGACGCCGAGGAGGGGCCGCTGATCGTCCTGGCCACGCTGTCGGGCGAGGGACACGGTCTCGGGCTTCTCCTCGTCTCGATTGTCTGTGCGCTGCACCGCGTGCCGGTCCTGAACCTCGGTACGCAGGCGCCCAACCAGGAAGTCGTCGCCTCCGTGCAGGAGTCCGGTGCGGCCGCCGTGGCGCTCAGCATCTCCATCGCCACCGGCGGCGTGCAGACCGATCGCGTGGTCAGCGAGCTCCGGCGCCTGCTCCCTGACAGGATCCATCTGGTGGTCGGCGGTCGCGGCGCACGCGACATCCGGCGGGGGCCACGAGGCGTGGCCTACGTCGACGACCTGCGGGAGTTCGGCGACTGGCTCGATGTCCTCGTGGCGACGTGGCAGGCCGGGCGAGCCTGAGCGACGTCGCCGACCGCGCCTCCCCGGAAACCCAACCCATGACACCAGGCAACTCGCGTTCCGTCCCCGCTGCACGGCTGCACACCGGCAATGATCGTCCGGTGCGCGCCGACGGTGACTACGTCCTCTACTGGATGATCGCCCAGCGTCGCGTCGGCTGGAACTTCGGCCTCGAGCGGGCGGTGGCGCTGGCGCTCGAGCTCGGGCGGCCGCTCGTGGTGTTCGAGGCGCTCGGGGCCGGCTACCGCTGGGCGAGTGACCGGCTGCACCGGTTCGTCATCGAGGGCATGGCGGACAACGCCGCCGCCCTGCGCGATCGTCCGGTGCTCTATTACCCCTACCTCGAGCCGACGCCGGGAGCGGGGCGGGGGCTCCTGCGTGCACTCGGCGCGCAGGCCTGCGTCGTCGTGACCGACGACTTCCCGACCTTCATCCAGCCGCGCATGATCGCGGCCGCCGGGGCGCAGCTGCCGGTCAGACTCGAGGCGGTCGACGGCAACGGCCTCTGGCCGATGCGCGCCACGGACCGCACCTTCCTGACCGCCTTCTCGTTCCGCCGCCACCTGCAGCGCGAACTGCCCGCACACCTCGGCACCATGCCGCTGGCCGACCCGCTGGCGCGCGCCCGTCTCCGGCGCCCTGGACGGCTCCCGGCGGCCATCACCCGCCGCTGGCCGGCGATCGACGGGCGGCGGATCGGCAATGCCCGGGGCCTCGCCGCCGAGCTGCCGATCGATCACGCCGTGGGGGCCGGAGCCTTGCATGGCGGTACGCGGGCCGGGCAAACGGTGCTCGAACGGTTCGTGCGGGAGCGCCTCGACGACTATGCCGACGCCCGCAATCACCCGGACGTCGCCGCGACCAGCGAGCTGTCGCCGTACCTGCATTTCGGCCACGTCTCCGCCCACGAGATCTTCGTTCGGGTGATGAAGGCGGTGGGCTGGAAGCCGGAGCGGCTGGGGCGCCGGGCGACGGGAGCGCGCAGCGGCTGGTGGCGGGCCGGCGACAATGCCGAGGCCTTCCTCGACCAGCTCGTCACCTGGCGCGAGCTCGGCTTCAACATGTGCGTGACGCGCGATGACCACGATCGCTACGCGTCGCTGCCGGACTGGGCCCGCGAGACCCTGGCCGCGCATGCCGGCGATCCGCGACCTCACCGCTACGCGCTCGAGACGTTCGCGTCCGCGCGGACCCACGACAGGCTGTGGAACGCCGCGCAGCGCCAGCTGGTGCGGGACGGCGTCATGCACAACTACCTGCGGATGGTCTGGGGCAAGAAGATCCTGGAGTGGTGCGCGACTCCGGAGGAGGCGCTCGATGTCATGATCGAGCTCAACAACCGGTACGCGCTCGACGGGCGGGACCCGAACTCCTACAGTGGGATCTTCTGGTGCCTGGGACGCTACGATCGACCCTGGGGCCCGGAGCGACCGATCTTCGGCAAGATCCGGTACATGAGCACGCGCAACACGGCGCGCAAGTTGAGACTGGACCGCTACCTCGAGGAGTACGCGGAATGAGCGGCAACGGGCGCTCTGACGAGCGCGGTGCACGGGGCGAGAGCGGCGGCCGGGGCGCGAGCGGCGGCCGGGGCGCGAGCGGTGGCCGGGGCGAGAGCAGCGGCTGGGGCGAGCGCGGCGGCCGGATCGCGCCGGACGAGCAGCCGATTCGCATCGGCATCTCCTCCTGCCTGCTGGGCGAGCAGGTGCGCTTCGACGGTGGACACAAGCGCGACGCTTTCATCGTCGGCACGCTGGCCCGCTTCGTCGAGTTCGTGCCGGTCTGTCCGGAGGTCGACATCGAGCTCGGCATTCCGCGCGAGACGATCCGGTTGCAGCGCGACGGCGACGCCGTGCGGCTCGTGGCGCCGAAGTCCGGCAAGGACCACACGACCCGGATGTTGCGCTACGCGCGCCGCAAGGTGCGTGAGCTCGAGGCGCTCGACCTCTCGGGCTACGTCGTCAAGAAGGACTCGCCATCATGCGGCATGGAGCGGGTCAAGATCTGGAACCCGGGCGCCATGCCGGAGCGGATCGGACGCGGGGTGTTCACCCGCGTCCTGATGGAGCAGCTGCCGCTCCTGCCGGTCGAGGAGGAGGGACGACTCCACGATCCGCGCCTGCGCGAGAATTTCTTCGAGCGCGTCTTCGCCTACCGGCGCCTGCGTAACCTGTTCACCGGACGCTGGCGGGTCGGCGATCTGGTGCGCTTCCACACCGCGGAGAAGCTGCTCCTCCTCGCGCACCGGCCCCAGTCCTACCAGGAGCTCGGTCGCCTGGTGGCGCGCGCCAAGCAGTTGCCGCGGCGCGAGCTGGCCGACACCTACCAGCACGCCTTCATGTCCGCGCTCGCGCACAAGGCATCGACGGGACGCCATGTGAACGTCCTGCAGCACATGGCCGGCTTCTTCAAGGACTGCGTGAGTGCCGGGGAGCGTCAGGAGATCGCCGCGGTGATCGCTGATTTCCGCGCCGGACTGATTCCGCTGGTGGTTCCGCTGACCCTGATCCGGCACTACGTGCGCATGCACGGCGTCGAGTATCTGCTCGGTCAGACCTACATCGACCCGCATCCGAAGGAGCTGATGCTGCGCAATCACGTCTAGCGTCCGACGTGCCGCCCGGTGCGACACCGGCAGGGTGGCGCGACGCCGGGGCTAGACCCCGAGGACCTTGGCGGCGCGCTGGAAGTCGTCGGGCTTGACGTAGAGGGTGTAGCCGTAGCCACCGCGACCGTCGGTGACGCCGCTGGACGTGTAGATGTTGATCTCGGCGTCGTAGAGCTTCTTGTGAATCTCGACCAGCGCCCCGAGCTGGTCATCGCCCTGGATCAGGAAGGCGCGCTGCGGGCCGACCAGGTGGAGGTCACGCTTGGAGGCCGCCGCGATCAGCCGCTCGGTGTTCTCGGGGAAGAGGACGACCTGGGCGAACTCGGGGCCGCAGGGGGTGACGCTGAACGCGAGCAGGTTCACCTTGTCCGAGAACAGGTCGCAGAGCAGTTGGTAGGCCGAGCCGGGCTTGTCCTTGACGGTCGTGTTGAAGTACTCGACGGCGATAATGGTCGCATACATCTCGAGTCCCCCCCCTCGCCGCGCGTCCGGCGCCGGCGTCCCGCCGGGTGCGCGCGCGTCGATCGCGACATCAATCCAGTGGCGGTAGCTTAACCGCTTTGGCGCAGCATGGGGAGCCCCAAGGTCCGGGCCCCCGCGTGCCCGGCGGAGCGGCCAGCGGGCGACGGCCCGCCGGCGTCCGGTCCCGTCCCCCGGCCGCGTGACAGAATGTCCAGGCCGCTCGCCCGCCCGCCAGCCGGGTCCGGGCGTTCCCGCAACAGTCTGGTATACTTGACGAAGCGGGCCTCTCCGGGCGATCCCTGCGACCCTCACCGGCCCCGAACTCCCCGTCTCGACCCCGTCGAAAGGAGCGCAACGTGCTGCCCTACCGCGCCTGCCCGACCGTCGCGAACCCCCGTCCGATCCATCCCGGCCGCCGCGGCACGGCGCCATCCGGGAGGCGGGGGCATGCCGCCCGGCAGCTCGCGGTCGGCGGCCGGACGGTCGGCGGCCGGACGCTCGCCGCCGTCGCCCTGCTGGCACTCGTCGCACTCGGCATGCTGCTGCCGATCGCAGCCGTGGCCCGGAGCGCCGAGCCCCATCCGACCGACGAGCCCGGCTCGTTGCCCATCGGGCTGACCGACGAGGAGCGCGGCAGGCTCGACGAGATCGGCCAGGAGCACCGCTCGACGCCGCCGCCGCCGGCCCCGGCCCGCAACTGCGCGGAGTGGGAGCCGGTGCTGGGCGTCCTGATCCGTTACCCGCTCGGGCTGCCCTATGACCTGGTCCGTGACTACTCGGAGCACATGATGGTCTACGTGCTCGTGTCGAGCAGCTACCAGGCGCAGGCGGAGAGCAGCTTCACGAGCCAGGGCGTCAACATGGCGAACGTCGAGTTCCTGATCATGAGCAC